>CAZDYB010000227.1:0-7223 GCA_964509045.1 uncultured Akkermansia sp. | reverse complement strand
TCCCCCGGCAAGCCCGGCGGCAATGTCCCTCTCCCCCAACTCCTCCATCCCCGTGCCAACGCGCGCTGGTCCATCCGGCCATCTTCCCGCAGGATCCTTCCAACGCCCACGGGCGACACAGCATGCTCACCATCCGCGACCTCAAGATGTCCTACGGCGGACGCATCCTTTTCGAAGGAGCATCCATCCAGGTCAATTACGGCGACCACGTCGCCCTCGTCGGCCCCAATGGCGCCGGCAAATCCACCCTTTTCTCGATCATCCTCGCCGAGGAACAACCCGACGAAGGCTTCGTCGAACGGGATCCCTGGACCATGGTTGGCTACCTGCCACAGGAGGGTGAAGCCGTCGGGGAGGAAACCGTCCTCGACATCGCCACCGGTCGCGGCGGCGAGGTCGCGCGTCTGGAGTTCCGCCTCAAGGAACTGGAAGCGGCCGGGGCGGTCGACAGCCCCGCCTACATGGAAGCCCACGCCAAGCACGACGCCCTCACCGATCCCCAGGTCGATGCCAAGGCCAAGAAGATCCTCGCCGGGCTTGGCTACCGCGAACACGAATTCGTCCGACCCGCCAAGGAACTGAGCGGCGGTTGGGTGATGCGCGCCCATCTTGCCCGCCTTCTGGTGATGGAACCGGATCTCCTCCTGCTCGACGAACCCACCAACCATCTTGACCTCGTTTCGTTGCTCTGGCTCCAGGAATACCTGCGCCACTACTCGGGAGCCCTCCTGCTCATCTCCCACGACCGCCAGTTCATGGACGAGGTCGTCACCCAGGTCTACGAGATCGCCGATCGCAAGGTCATCGCCTATACGGGCAACTACTCCGACTTCCTCAAACAGCGCGAAGCGAACTACGAATCCCAGCTCGCCGCGTGGAAGAACCAGCAGAAGGAGATCGCCGCACTCCAGGAGTTCGCCGACCGCTTCCGCTCCGTCACCTCCAAGGCCTCCCAGGCCATGGCCAAGCTCAAGCAGATCGAGCGGATGGAGAAGATCGAGAAACCCAACGCACCCAGAAAACCCTTCCGGTTCCAGATCCCTCCTCCCCCCCGGGGAGGGCAACGCGCCGTCGCACTGGAGGGCATCCACATGGCCTACGGTTCCACTCCGGTCTATGCCGGGCTCGACATCGCCATCGAACGCGGCGAACGCACCGTGCTCGTCGGACCCAATGGCGCCGGGAAATCCACCCTCCTGAAGATCATGGCCGGCGTGGTCGAATTCCAACGGGGCGAACGCCGCCTCGGCCACAACGCCAAGCTGGGTTATTTCAGCCAGCACCGCGCCGATTCCCTGGATCCCAACCGCACCGTCCTCGACGAAGTCCTCGCCAGTGCGCCTGCACTTCGGGAGGACGAGGCCCGCGCCATACTGGGCAGCTTCATGTTCCGCAAGGAGGAGATCTACAAGCTCACCGGGGTCCTCAGCGGCGGCGAAAAGAGCCGACTCAACCTCATCAAGTTCCTCGTCGACCCTCCCAATCTCCTCCTCATGGACGAGCCCACCACCCACCTCGACATCACCACCGTCGAATCCCTGACCATCGCCCTTGAACGTTATGAAGGCACCCTCGTCTTCATCTCCCACGACGTTCACTTCATCCGCAAACTCGCCACCCGGGTCCTCCACGTCCGTGCCGGCACCGTCACTTCCTACCCTGGCGGCTACGACTACTTCCTCGACAAGTCCGGCGCAGCCGGCGACGCCCGCGCCGCGCTCACCGCCGGTTGATTCCGGGAAGAGGATTGGGATCCGCAGATTCTGATGATGATGAGTTGGAGGGAAAAGGTGAGGCGATCGCCGACCGGTTGCCTTGCCTCTTGAGATTCCAACTCCCCCGATGGTCTTTCCATCTGCGTCATCTGCGTCATCTGCGGATACCCAACTCCGGTTACCCGATCCGGTGCGCGTTCAGACCACCACCTTGTCACCCGCCAACCCGGATCCATCACCCCATTGAACCAGGCTTTCCGTCGTGACCCGGGCAATCTCGGTCAGGGCTTCACGGGTCAGGAAAGCCTGGTGCGAGGTGATCAACACATTGGGAAACGAGATCAGCAGGGCCAATTCATCATCCTGCATCACGCTGCCCGAGTGATCCTCGAAGAACACTCCCTCCTCCTCCTCGTACACATCCAGGGCCACGCCGCCGATCCGACCTGATTTCAGGTGCCGGATCAGCGCAGCGCTGTCGATCAGCTTGCCGCGGCTGGTGTTGATGACGAAAGCGCCGGGCTTCATCCGTTCAAGGGTTCGTTCTCCCAGCAGATGATGCGTCTCCGGCGTCAAGGGCAGGTGCAGGGTCAGGATGTCGGCGGCCGCCAACACCGTATCCAGATCCGCATAGGTCACCCCGTGTTCCACCGCCCATTCCTGCTGCGGCATCGGGTCGTAGGCCATCACCCTTGAACCGAATCCCCTGAAGATCTGGGCGGCGATGCGCCCGATCCGCCCCGTGCCCACCACCCCGACCGTCTTGCCGAACAGGTCGAATCCAACCAGGCCGCTCAGCGAGAAGTTGTATTCCCGGACCCGGTTGTACGCCCGATGGATCTTGCGGTTGAGGGTCAGCAGCAGGCCGACGGTGTGTTCCGCCACGGCATGGGGTGAATAGGCTGGGACCCGGACCACCCGGATCCCCAACCGGCGTGCTGCAGCAAGGTCGACATTGTTGAAGCCGGCGCACCGCAACGCGACCAGACCGACGCCGAGTTCGCGGAGCGACTCAAGGCATCCGGCATCGGGCCGGTCATTGACGAACACGCAGACGGCATCCGCACCGCGTGCGCTCGCAACGGTTTGCGCAGTCAACCGGAACTCGTGGAACCGCCAATCCATCCGGCGAAAATCAGGGTTCCCCTCGAAGTATTCCCGGTCGTATGGCTTGGTATCGTAGAAGGCGACGGTTTTCATGGAATGTGGTTCATGCGGTGGTGTTCACGGACTGGTTGCCTTTCCGGCCAAAACGGACCCACTTTTCGAACCCGACCGCCAGTGACGCCAACAGGGCGACGCCGAGCAGGTGGGTCCACGCCGACAGGCTGATCGGAGCGCTCTGGAAAAGTCGGTTCATGAAGGGCGCGTAGGTGAAGATCAACTGCGCCGCGATCATGGCGCCGCACCCCACCAGCAGCCACGGATTCGAAAACAACCCGACCGACCACATCGAGTGGGTCAACGACCGGCAGTTGAACAGGTAGAACATCTCCACCATGACGATGGTGTTCACCACGATGGTGCGCGCCTCGTTCAGGGTTTCCCCGGCTGCACTCTGTTCCCAGTGAAACAGGAAGATGTTCCCGACCACCATGATCAACGTCACCAACCCCGTCCGCATCAGCAGCGGAATCGTCAGGATCGGTTGACGTGGATCCCGCGGCGGACGCTGCATCACGTCCCGTTCCTTCGGCTCGAACACCAGCATCATCCCCAGCAGCACCGCGGTGGTCAGGTTGATCCATAACAACTGCACCGGAAGGATGGGCAACGTCATTCCCGTGAAGATCGCCAACAGCAACGTCAACGCCTCGCCGCCGTTCGTTGGCAATGTCCACACGAAGAACTTCGTCAGGTTGTCGAACACGCACCGACCCTCCTCCACCGCCGCCTCGATCGACGCAAAGTTGTCGTCCACCAGGATCATGTCTGCCGCCCCCTTCGCCACATCGGTCCCGGTGATTCCCATCGCGATCCCGATGTCCGCCTGCTTCACCGCCGGCGCATCGTTCACCCCGTCCCCTGTCATCGCCACCACATGCCCACGCGCCTGCAACGCCTTCACCAAACGGAATTTCTGCTCCGGTGCCACCCGCGCAAATACCGACGCCCGCTCCGCCGCATCCGACAGTTCCTCATCCGACAACCTCTCCAGATCCCGACCGGCAATCGCCTCCAGTTCCGCCGTCCCACCACCCGGTCCGCCCAGGCCGATCTGCTGCGCAATCGCACGCGCCGTCGCCAGGTGGTCGCCGGTGATCATCTTCACCCGGATCCCGGCCGACCAACACTGCGCCACCGCCTGGATCACCTCGGGCCGCGGCGGATCAATCATTCCCTGCAGCCCGAGGAAGGTCATTCCCCGGGCCACATGATCGTGGTCGAGGCTGTGGTGTCCCGACTCCACCCGACGCCGGGTAAACGCCAGCACCCGCAAGGCCTTGCCGGCCATCCGTTCCGTCGCCCGATGAATCATCTCCGCATCCAACGGCACCGTGCTGCCATCCGGCATCAACATGTCCGTGCACCGACCCAGCATCCGCTCCAGGGCCCCGACCTTGTAGATGACCCGCCCTTCATCATCGTCGTGCAGCGTCGCGCGAAACATGTGTTCCGACTCAAACGGGATCATGTCGAGGCGCGGTGAGGCGTTGCTGAGTTCCGCATGGATCAATCCCGCCTTGTGCGCCGCCACCAGCAGGGCTGCTTCGGTGGGATCCCCCTGCACCGTCATCCGTCCCTCATCCCGGGCCAGCAACGAATCATTGCACAGCAATCCGGCCATGAGGCACTCCTCCAACGCCACATCCGTCGCCAAATCCACCTTCTGCCCTTCATGCCGGACCTCACCCTTGGGCTCATAGCCCGCGCCCGTCACCTCGTAGAACCGGTTGCCCGCAAAGATCTCCTGCACCGTCATCTGGTTCTCGGTCAGGGTCCCCGTCTTGTCCGAACAGATCACCGTCGTACTCCCCAACGTCTCCACCGCCGGCAACTTCCGGATGATCGCCCGGCGTTTCGCCATCCGGCTCACCCCGATCGCCAGGGTCACCGTCATCGCCGCCGGCAATCCCTCCGGAATCGCACCCACCGCCAACGCCACCGCCGCCATGAACATGTCCACCGGCTTTTCCCCACGCCAGATTCCCACCACAAAGGTCACCACCGACAACGCCAGGATCGCCCAAAGGAGCAATTTGCTGAACTCGGCGATCTTCTTCGTCAACGGCGTCGAAATCTCCACCGCCTCCGAGATCAACGTCGCAATCCGTCCCGTCTCCGTCCGGTCGCCCGTTCCCCAGACCACCCCTTCCGCCTGCCCCGCCGTCACCAACGCCCCGGCAAACGCCAGGTTCCTGCGGTCCGCCAGGATCGTGTCCATCGCCAGGCTGTCCGCATGCTTGTTCACCGGCACCGATTCCCCGGTCAACGCCGATTCATCGACCTGGAATCCCTTCACCTGGAACAGGCGCAGGTCCGCCGGCACGCGATCCCCCGACTGCAACATCACTACATCCCCCGGAACCAGATCCACCGAAGGCACCCGCATCCGTTTACCTCCCCGCCGCACCGTCGCCTCGGTCACCACCATGCTGGCCAGCGCGTCGATCGCCTTCTCCGCCTTGGATTCCTGCAGGAAACCCACCACCGCATTCACCACCACCACCGCCAGGATCACCGCCGAATCCACGAACTCCCGCAGGATCGCGGTCGTCATCACCGCCGCCAACAACACGTAAACCAAAGGCTGATGGAACTGTCCCAGCAGCCGGCGCAATACCCCCGCGCGGCGTTGGGCCGTCATCCGGTTCAGCCCGAAACGAGCCTGGCGTCTTGCGATCTCCGACGGATCCAACCCGTTCTTCAGGTCGGCCTCCAACAACCGCGCCACCTTCTCGGTCTCCAACTGGTGCCAGGCCTTCGTATCAAGATCTTCCATGCGGTACCCTGCTCAACTCTGCCCATCGATCCCCCTCCTTCAACCGCTGTTCCCGATCATTTTTTGCCAACCCACACCCTCCACCCCATTCCGCTGCCGTCGGAATCACGGGGTCGCACCCCTCGTACCCCTACTCGTACCCGCCAACAACGTCGGGACGTACCCGTTCCATTCCCGCGAACGGCTCCGGGCTTGGAGCCCACCCGGACCTCCGGCTACCCTGTCTCCATGGTGAACCTCGCGGAATCGCGCCTCGCCCGGCATCTCACCGGGGACGCCCTGCGTGCGCTCGTCAAGGGCGCCGAGAAGCGCAGCTATTCCAAGGGCGCCTGCATCTTCGAGGAAGCTTCGAAAGGCGATGGCCTTTACGTCCTCGCCGAGGGCACCGTCGAGATCGCCGCCCGGTCCGTCCCCGGCCGCATGCACCGTCTCGCTGTCATGGAACCCGGGGATTATTTCGGGGAAATGGCCGTTTTCGACGGCGGCGCCCGCTCCGCTTCCGCCGTCGCCCTCGAGCCTGTCACCGCCCATTTCGTCTCCACCCAACTCGTCCAGGCCCTGCTCGAACGTTCCCCTCTCCTCGCCGCCGATCTCGTCCGCGACAGCAGCCTGCGGATGCGCGATTTCAACCGCCGTTTCCTCCAGGAACTCCTCAAGGCCGAACGCCTTTCCCTCGTCGAACGTCTCGCCCGCACCATCGTCCACGACTTCCGCAACCCCCTCAATGTCATCGGCATCGCCGCAGACATCGCCGCCGAACCCTCCGTCTCCCTCGAAGTCCGGCGCTCCGCCCGCGACCGCGTACGGCGCCAGGTCGATGTGTTGGATCGCATGATGCAGGAGCTGCTCGACTTCACCCGCGGCATGACGCCCTCGGCCGTCCTGCCCCGGGTCAATTACGCCCAGTTCCTCCACGAAGCCCTCGTCGAACTCGCCCCTGCCGCCCAACTCCGCGGCATCACCGTCATCGAACCGCCCGGACTCAGTTCCCTCGAAGTCTTTGTCCGACTCGATTCCCTCCGGGTACAACGGGTCTTCAACAACCTCTTCCAGAATTCCTTCGACGCACTCGCCGACTGTCCCGATCCACGCCTCGAGATCCGTCTTTCCTTCAATGACGAGGAAGTCATGACCGAGATCACCGATTCCGGGCCCGGCATCCCTCCCGAGGTCCTGCCCCATGTCTTCCAACCTTTCGTCACCTTCGGCAAGGCCCACGGCACCGGTCTCGGCCTCGCCATCTGCGACCGCATCATCGCCGAGCACGGGGGGCGCATGACCGCCGGCAATGTCCCGGGCGCAGGCGCCTACTTCCAATTCCGCCTCCCACGCACCCGTCCCGGCGATACCGAGATCCTCCCTCCCACCAATCCGCAGTCCTGATCTCCAAGGCGACGACAGCCTGTCGCCGCTATCGGGGAGCCTGTCCCAAACCACGGTGTTCTCGAAATCTCCATCTCAACCCAGGCACGTCCGAACCTTCGAGACAACGGTGTGACCTTTACGCTGAAGGCGTTTCAGCCGGTAGCCCGGGCGTGAGCGAAGCGACACCCCGGGTCATGCGT
>CAZDYB010000226.1:0-7225 GCA_964509045.1 uncultured Akkermansia sp. | reverse complement strand
AACGTAACTTTCTTGAAAGTCCCCTTCGACCTCGCCCACTGGCAAAAAGTCGCCGCCGAGAAATACCCCGATGGCCTGCCCAAACCGTTTTCCAGCGACCCGACGCAATGGCTGTTCAACGGCCACCCTGCGGGGTCCGACCAGCCCTTGCACGTGGCCGTGGCGCGATTGCTCGGCTACCAGTGGCCGCGCCAGACCGGCTCCAGTTTTCCCGATTGCCCGGCGCTCGGCCCGGATGGTCTGGAAAGCTTCGCCGATGACGACGGCGTGGTCTGCCTGCCGCCCCTCAACCGCGAACAACCCGCCGCCGCCCGACTGCGCACCCTGCTCGCCACCGCCCTCGGTCAGTTCGATGAACGCGCCCTGCTGGCCAAGGCCGGTCCCAAGGGCAGCAAGTCCTCGACGCTGGAGGACTGGCTGCGCGACGAGTTCTTCGAGCAGCATTGTTCCCTGTTCCATGATCGCCCCTTCATCTGGCACGTCTGGGACGGCCTGAAGGACGGCTTCCACGCCCTGGTCCACTACCACCGCCTCGACCACGGCCTGTTCCAGAAGCTCGCCTACACCTACGTCGGCGACTGGATCCGCCAGCAGTCAGACGATGCCAAGGCCGACAAACCCGGCGCCGCCGCCCGCCTCGGCGCCGCCCAAGCCTTGCAGAAGCAACTCGCCAAGATCCTCGAAGGCGAAGTCCCCTACGACCTCTTCACCCGCTGGAAGCCCCTGTCGCAGCAACCCCTCGGCTGGCATCCCGACCTGAACGACGGCGTTCGACTCAACCTCCGCCCGTTCATGCAGGCCCCCGACGTCGGCAAGAAGGGCGCCGGCCTGTTCCGTGCCAAACCTGGCGTGAAGTGGGACAAGGACCGCGGCAAGGAACCCGCCCGGGACAAAGCCGACTACCCCTGGTTCTGGTGCGAGGACGAACCCGGGACTGACCCGGTGCCGGGCAAGGATCCCGCCGGCAACCGCTGGAACGACGTCCATCTGACGCTAGCGACCAAGCGCGCCTCCCGCCCATAGTCCGCCCATGAAAATTCGCCGCATTCATCTCCACGATGTCGGTCCCTTCCGCGGAGCACGGTCGTTCGACCTGTATGATGCGTGGCGGGATGTGAACCATCGGCTCGTGCTCTTCTCAGGGCCAAATGGCACTGGCAAATCGTCGTTGCTCCGAGCGTGGGCACAGCTCTGGGCGATGACCGGCCAATGGTTGGCGACGCCGGAAGTGCGCCCAAAATCCAACTCCCAGGCACGGGCATGGCTTCGTTCACGCGTCGGGGCCATCGCCTTGGAAGCCGATGACGTTCCCGGATTCAAAGGCCGCGTGGGCATTTACTTCGGTGACGCTGCATTTTTCGAGACGGTCCGGCCCGGGGCGGATTTCTGGATGGGTGAACTCAGTGAAACGAAGAGCGGCCGGGGGAGGCCGGAGCTGATCCATCGCGGGGAACAGACTCGCCTGGAGGCGTGGTCGAAGGCATATGCGGAGCTGGTCTTGGGCAAGCAGGCGGAAACTCCCAACCTGATCTACCTTGATGGCGAAGAGCGCCGTTGGGTCCGCCCGAAAGGCGATCCGGGACGTCCGATCGGAGACGACCCAGCCCAAAGCTGGCTGGTCACCTACCGCCCCTCGGAAGACTGGCAGGGGCAGCTTGAAGCCTCGCTGGTGGCCCTCAAGGCGTTGGACGAAGGGCGTTATCATCGGGTCCTAGCGGACCTGAATGCGTTTCTGATTGGGAAGACGATCCGATCGCAACCCACGCCCAGTCTGCGCCTGTTGGTGGACGTAAAGGATGAGGGCGGCGGACATTCCCATCCCCTCGATGATCTCAGCTCCGGGGAACGGCAGATGCTCATTCAGCTTTACCTCGTCAGCCGCTGGTTGCAGACGGGCGGCTTGGTGCTGCTGGATGAACCCGACCTCCACATGCATCCGTCGCTGGTGGACCGGTTCATTGCCCGCATTCACAACGTCGTTGCCGCCAAACAGGGGCAACTGGTGCTGACCTCGCACTTGCCGATGATTTGGGATTACGTGGAAGCGCGAGGGGTGCGCATCCGATTGGGACAGGGAGGTGAGTTGTGAACGCCCGTTCGAAACCTCACGAGGCGATTCGAAATCTGATCAATCCGCCTGGCTCGCGCAGGGCGTTGGTGGTGGAGGGAGAAGATGACAAGATATTCATCGAGCGGCAGCTCGATGCGGCTCATCCCGGTTGGACTTCAAACTGGGTCGTAGGTTTCGCGACGGGCAAGAGCCGCGTGCTCGATATACTCGACCTCGAAACGACTTGGCTCGGTTTGGTGGATGCAGACGAGTGGGAGTCCGCCACCATCGCTCAGCTCAAAGCCGCCAAGCCTACCCTGCATGTGCTCCCTCGCTACTGTATGGAAAGCTACTTCGTCCTACCTGGAGAAGTGTGGTCGCTGCTGCCGCAGGTTCAGCAGTCACAAGTTTTAGGTGGCTACCCTGCATTCGAGGCGGCGATGCTGAGTCCGCTAGCGTCATGGGTGCGGCACGGTGTGCTATGGCAAGTCGTAAATCCGCTTTGGGCCGGTCTAAAAGCCAAAGGGTTCAAGGATGCGCTCTTAGAGCTTACCGCCGCACAAAACGACCAGTTCATCCAAGCCAAGCTGCACGAGTGGGATACCTATCTGGATGCGGCGAAGCGCTTTAACGATTTCCAGACGCGACTAACTGCCGCCCAAGCCCTAACTCCCGAGCAGCAGCTGACCACAATAGTTCACGGCAAAAGTTTCTTCCGGGCCCACGTTTCGGTGACTCTCAATCAGTTCCTGAAGCCCCTAGGTGTGGAACCGGCGGAATACTGGCTGAAGGAACTGACGAGAAACTGCCCGGCCCGTTCCGACTTCGCCCCACTCTGGGCCGCCATGCAGCTCCCATGACCGTTCTCGACCACCTGCTCGACGCGCTGGTTGCCGCCGCCGACCACAACCGCAACGACGTTGTAGGACCGCGGGTGATCGTGTGGACCGATGGCGAGCGTCTGTGGGAACCTGTCATGGACGCGTTGCGCGCGGCCATTCCTCGGCTGTTCACGTTGGGGGAATTCGACGAGACCCGACGATCGGGACCGGCCGCGTATCTCCGCTTCCAGGTGCCCGCTAAACCTCCGCAGTCTTCGCTCATTCCAGTTTTCTACCTGCCGGGAATTCCGCGCACCGCATTCAGGAGCGCTAGTGACTGCCCAGACGAGGCCAAGCACCTCTTCGCGCTCCAGTTCGAGGGCCAGTTCTGGCTGCAGAAGAACGGCAAGGACTGGACGCCCGCCGCCTTCCTCGCGTCCGCCGACGGCGGACTCGGCCTGGACGTGGCCCGCGACGCCGACACCGCCGCCGCTCTCCGGGAATGCCTCGCGAAGGTGCTGGAAGCGGACGTGGCGGCCCTGGCTGGCCGGCGCCTAGAGGCGGCCGATTTCCGCAGCCTGGTTGCGGACGATCCCGTGCGGATGCTGCTGCGTTGGTTGGGCCAGCCCAAGATGTGGCGAGCCAAGTGGCAAGGGCCGGAGTGGTCCAGCTTTCGGGCCATCTGCCGCAAGGATTACGAATTCGACCCGGAGAAGGACGGAGAATTGGAGGCGGCCGAGAAGCTCGCGGTCCAAGCCCCTGGCTGGCAGTTGGTGTGGCAGCGCGTTGCCGAGTCCCCGCGGAGCTTTCCCGGGGTGGATGAAATCCTCGCCCGCCTCACTCCCCCGGATCTGTTCGCCTGCCAGGAGACGTATCCCAGCGTGAATCAGCAAAGGGAGAACGAGCTCCGGGCGGCGCTGCTGGGCGTGGCGGATTTGCCGCTGGCTGCGGCGCGCGCCCGAATCTTGGAGCTGGCCGAAAGGGAAGCGCCGCGGATGGGTTGGGTCTGGGCCAAGCTCAGCCAAGCATCCTTGGCTGGCGCCGTCGGCGCTCTGGGTCGGCTGGTCAAAGCGTCCCAAGCCTTTGCCGGCGGTTCGGACTGGAATGGTTTGGCACATGGCTACGTCCAGCACGGCTGGCAGGCCGATGCGGCTGCGCTGGAAGCCTTGGCAGCCGTCAGGAGCCCGGCGGACCTCGGCGCGGTCGAGGCGGCTTTGGGCGCGGTGTATCGCCCTTGGCTGGAAAAGCTCGCCCAGGTCGCGCAGGGACTCGCCGCGAGTTATCCGAACCGGAGCAGCCAGCAGGTCCGGCAGTTGGACCCGACACCCGGCACCGTGTTCCTGTTCGTGGACGGGCTGCGGTTTGACCTTGGCCGGCTGTTGGCAGCGGAATTGGAGCAGGCCGGGTTGCCGCTGGAGCTCGGGCACGAGTGGGCAGCCTTGCCGCCAGTCACGGCCACGGCGAAGCCCGCCTGGACGCCGATGGCTTCCTTCCTGAAAGGCGAAAGCGCCGGCGGAACATTTGCTCCCACCGAGCACCACACCGGCAAGCCCCTGACCACGGAACGCTTTCGGGAACTGCTCAAGTCGGCGGGAATGGATTACCTCGCCGCCGGAGAAAACGGCGATCTGGGCCGGTGTGCTTGGACCGAAGCAGGGGCGTTCGACCGACACGGACATGCCGAGGGGAAGAAACTGGCCTGGCGCGTCAGCGAACAGCTGACTGAGGTGAGACATCGGGTGCAGGGGTTGTTGGCCGCCGGATGGAAAACCATTCGCGTGGTGACCGACCACGGCTGGCTGCTGGTGCCCGGCGGGTTGCCCAAGCTGGACTTGCCCAAGCACCTCACCGAATCCCGCTGGGGCCGCTGTGCCACTCCCGAAACCGGCGCCCAGCATGGGTTCCAGGAAACGGGTTGGTTCTGGAATCCGGCGCGCCCGATGGTGCTGGCGCCGGGGATCGGCAGTTTTGTCAAAGGCCTCGAATACACCCATGGCGGGCTGACCTTGCAGGAGGCTTTGCTCCCGGTGTTGCTGATCAGGGCTGACACCGCTGGCCCGATTCGAAAGCTGGAATTGGTTTCCGCAAAGTGGAAGGGGCTACGTCTATCGGCGGTATTGAAAGGGGCCGCCGGCCTAAAGGTGGACCTGCGGAAGAAGGCGGCTGATCCTGAATCCTCCGTTCTGCCCAAAGATCAGCGCGGCAGGCTGATCGCGGACACCGGCGAAGTGTCGGTGCTCGTTGCCGACGACGATTTGATGGGCACAGCGGTGCTGCTAATCGTGACTACGCCCGACGGCACGGTGATTTTCAAGCAACCCGTCAACATCGGAGACAACTGACATGGAACTCGATCATTTGGACCGCATCGCTGCCACCGCCTTCGAGGGCTACTTGGTGCGCAAGGATTTGGTGCGCCGCTTCAAGGGGCAGTATCCGGTGCCCACCTACGTCGCTGAGTTCCTGCTGGGACGCTACTGCGCGAGCACGAACGAGACGGAAATCCAGGAGGGCTTGGCGATTGTGCAGAAGCAGCTGCAGCTCCGCACCGTGCGGGCCGGCGAAGAGGAGCTCTTCAAGGCCCGGGCCAAGGAAGAAGGCCGGGTAAAGCTGATCGACATCATCCGGGCCAAGCTGGACGCAACCAACAACTGCTTTGTGGCGGAGTTGCCCAGCCTCCGGCTCAACAATGTCCGCATCCCTGACGAGCTGGTCCACAAGCATGACCGCATGCTGACCGGCGGCTTCTACGCGGAGATCGATGTTGCCTATGACCCGAGCATTGCGGAGGAGAAGAACGGCCGGCCGTTCGGAATCGAGAGCCTGCGCGAAATCCAGCTCTCGAAGCGCGATGTGTTGGAGGCGTTTTCCAAGGGGCGTGAAGCCTTCAACTTTGACGAATGGCGCAGCCTGCTTCTTCGCAGCATCGGGCTGGAACCGACTGCGTTCTCCGAGCGGACCCGCGACGTGATGCTGCTGCGCATGGTTCCGTTCGTGGAGAACAACTACAACGCGGTGGAGCTGGGACCGCGCGGCACGGGCAAGAGCCACCTGTTCCAGCAGGTGTCGCCTTACGCCCACTTGGTGTCCGGCGGCAAGGCCACGGTGGCCCGGATGTTCGTCAACAATGCCAACGGCCAGCGCGGGTTGGTCTGCCAATACGACGTTGTCTGCTTCGATGAGGTTTCCGGCATTTCCTTCGACCAGAAGGATGGCGTGAACATCATGAAGGGCTACCTGGAGTCCGGTGAGTTCAGCCGGGGCAAGGAAAGCATCCGCGGCTTCGGCAGCGTGGTGATGGTCGGTAACTTCGACGTGGACGTGGCCCATCAGCAACGGGTGGGACACCTGCTCGGACCACTCCCCCCGGAGATGCGCGACGACACCGCGTTCATGGACCGAATCCACTCCTACATGCCCGGATGGGACATTCCGAAAGTTAGCCGCGAGCAATTGACGGAGCACTTCGGGCTGGTGAGCGATTTCCTTTCCTCCTGCTGGAATCATCTGCGGGCGCAATCGAGGGTGAACAAGCTTCAGGGGCGAATCCAGTTCGGAGGAGCCCTCAGCGGCCGAGACACGAATGCCGTGCAGAAGACCATGAGCGGCCTGCTGAAGCTGATGTTCCCGAATCCCGATGCCGAAATCCCGGACGAGGCGATTGAGTGGGCGGCGCGGCTGGCCCTCGAATGCCGGCGTCGGGTCAAGGAGCAGCAGAAGCGCATCGGATCAGCTGAGTTTCGGAACACCCACTTCAGCTTCACCATCGGGGCCGATGGCGTGGAGAAGTTCGTGGCCACGCCGGAACTTCAGAGCGACGACAGCATCGGCGGTGACCCGCTTCCCCCAGGACAGGTATGGGCAATTTCACCAGGGGGCATGGAGGAGAACCCTGGGCTGTTCCGCATTGATGTCACCGAAGGACCGGGCAGCGGCGTGAAGATTCTCAACCAGCCAGCGCCTCCTCCTTTCAAGGAAAGCGTTCGCTGCGCGGAGCAGAATCTCTACGCCCGTGCGAAAACTCTGGTCGGCGATCGGGATCCCCGGGCACACGAGTTCACCGTCCAGCTGCGGGCTTTCGATGCCACCAAGAGCGGTGCTGCTACTGGCGTCGGCGTGCTGCTGGCGCTGTGCTCCAGCTTGCTCGAAAAATGCCTTAGGGGAGGCATCGCCGTCGTGGGCGGGCTGAATCTGGGCGGTTCCGTTGAGCCGATCTACAACGCGGTCAGCCTCGTTGAACTGGCCGCGGACAAAGGGGCGGCGACGTTGCTGATGCCCGTCTCGGCAAGAAAGCAGATGCTGGAACTGCCGGACGAACTGGCTACGCGGATCAACATCATGTTCTACGCGGATG
>CAZDYB010000225.1:0-7264 GCA_964509045.1 uncultured Akkermansia sp. | reverse complement strand
ATCGTCTGGCACAGGCGACCGGTGGAAGGCCGGTGGAACGGCGACGTGGCAAGTTCGGGCTGGTGCGCAATCTCCTGACCTCGGGAATGCCGGATCGGGAGATTCGCCAAGTGCTTCGGCTGATGAACTGGCTGCTGGCGTTGCCGCCGGTCGAGGAGGTAGGATTCCGGCAGGATCTTGGGAAACTTCAGGAGGAAATGGGCATGCCAAATCTGAGTACGTACGATCGGTTGGTGTGGGAGGAAGGACAGGTTGAAGGTCTGGCCAAGGGCCGGGTTGAGGGCCGGGTTGAGGGGCGGATATCCGGCTTGCAAGAGGCATTGGTGGATCTGACAGAACACCGTTTCGGGCCGTCTGCACTCTGCCTGCGGGAGCGGATCGAGGGAATCCATGACGAGACGGAACTCCGAAGGCTTGCGCGCAGCATTCTGACCGCGGGTTCCCTCGAAGAGTTTTCCCAGCAACTGAATGCCCGGTCGGCATAGTCACCCACCGGCCTGGCAACCGCGAAAAGGGTCCGGACCGGTATGGACCCAAGGGCTGAAACCACTTCGGCCACTGCCTCGAATCTTTCGAGTCCTGCGGCTTTTCTGCTTCCGAATGTCGGTGGGTCGGGTCGATTGTAGCGCATGGCCGTTTCCACCCCTCGTCTTCCAAGGCGCGCCTTCCTGCGCACCGCCGCCAGTGCCGCCTTCGCAGCTCCCTTCATCACCCGCGACCTCATCGCCCGCCCACCCTCGGGCCAGGTCCTGCACGCCAGCTTCGGCGCCGGTGGCATGGCCTGGGCCGATCTCAATGAGATCGCCGGGCACAAGTCCGTCCGGGTCGTTGCAGTTGCAGATGTCGATGCCTCTCGCACCGCTGACTTCCGCAAGAAATTTCCCGAAGCCAAGGTCTACGCCGATTACCGTGAACTGCTCGCCAGGGAGAAGATCGATTCCGTCAACGTTTCCACCCCGGACCACATGCATGCTCCCCAAGGCATGGCCGCCCTCCAGCGCGGCATCCATGTCTACGGCCAGAAACCCCTCACCCACGGCATCTACGAAAGCCGCCGCCTGACCGAGGTCGCCCGCGAGAAGAAGCTCGTCACCCAGATGGGCATCCAGATCCACTCCGCCACCGAATACCGACTCGCCACCCGACTCGTCCAGGACGGGGTCATCGGCAAGATCCGCGCCGCCCATACCTGGAGCTCCAAGGAATGGGGCGACAACGGCGCCATGCCCGATCGCACCGATCCCGTTCCCGAAGGCCTCAACTGGGATCTCTGGCTCGGCGTCTCCTCCAGCCGCCCCTTCATCGGCCAAGGCTGGTATCACCCCGGCAACTGGCGCCGTCGCCTGGACTTCGGCACCGGCACCTTCGGCGACATGGGCTGTCACATCTTCGATCCCGTCTTCAGCGCCCTCCAGTTGACCGCGCCCCTCTCCGTCAAATCCCTCGGCGCCGCTCCCAGTGCCCATTCCTGGGCCACCAACGCCATCATCGAATACATCTTCCCCGCCACCGCACAGACCGTCCCCGGAAAGATCCCGGTGACCTGGTACGACGGCAGCAAACGTCCGCCCGCCGAAATCCTCGCCCTCCTCGAAGGCACTCCCGTCCCGGATCAGGGCTCCATCCTGATCGGGACCGAAGGGATCCTCGTCATCCCCCACGTCGCCCGCCCCGTCCTCCTTCCCGCCAAGAAGTTCGCAGACTTCAAGTTCCCCGACGTCGGCTCCGCCAATCACTGGCACGAGTTCGTGAATGCCGTCGAAGGCAAGGGCAAGACATCCGCCGGCTTCGACTATTCCGGTCCCCTCACGGAAAGCATCCTGCTCGGTTCCGTCGCCACCCGATTCCCCAACACCCTCCTGGACTGGGATGCCAAAGGGTTGCGATTCCCCAATGTCCCCGAGGCCAACCGCCACGTGCGGCGGCGCTATCGGGCCGGTTGGGAAACCGAGGGTCTCTGATCCGTTCATGCTGCTGCCCGGTACAGATCCATTCCCCACCTCATGGAGGGACGACCGTGCGTCGTCCCTTTCCCTGCCCAGGCTCGGCGTTGTCTTCGCCCTGCTCTTCCTCGGGATCCTGCCAACCCGGGCCGCCGATCCCGCACCGCTCCATGTCCTGGCCACCGAATGCTTTCCCTGTCATCGCGAAGACAAGGCCAAGGGCGGTCTCGTCCTCACCTCTCGCGATGCCCTCCTCAAGGGGGGCGGCAATGGGCCGGTCGTCGTCCCCGGCAATCCCGGGAACTCGCGTCTCATCGACGTCCTCGCTGCCGCCGGGGATCCCCACATGCCACCCAGGAAGCAGTTGGATCCCACCGCGATCCAATCGCTCTCCAATTGGGTCCGCGATGGTCTCCGCTGGAATGAAGCCGAAATCGATGACGCTTCAGGCCCTCTCGAAGTCGTCGCGTTCCAACCGCTCCCCCCCGGTTTCCAACCCGTCCGTTCCCTCCAGTTCCTTCCCGACGGCATCCGACTCGCCTTCGCCCGCGGCGATTCCCTCCAACTCCTCCCGCTCTCCACCAACGTCACCGCCCTGCCCTCACCTGTCGTCGCCCATCCCGAAGGCATCGATGCCCTCGCGGTAAGCCCCGATGGCCGATGGATCGCCACCGGCGGATTCAGGCACCTGCGACTCTGGGATGCCACCTCGCTCGCGTCCGTTGCGGAGATCCGCGCCGGGCTCTCCGGCCGGATCACCAGCCTGGTTTTCTCCCCGGATTCCACCCAACTCGCCGTCGGCGATGCCACGCCCGGACGTTCCGCCCAACTGCGGTTGCTGGAGATCGCCTCCCAACGATGGATCCGTTCCTTCCGAGCCCATGGAGATTCCATCCTGGGCATGGATTTCAGTCAGGACGCCACCCGTCTGGTGACCGCCGGCGCGGACCGTTTGGTGCGGGTCTGGACCCTTCCCGATGCCGCCCTGGTCGCCACACTCGAAGGTCACGTCGCCCAGGTGCTCTCTGCCAATTTCAACACCAACGCCACCCAGGTGGTGTCCGGCGGAGCTGACCGCCAACTCTTCGTCTGGGACATCGAGACCCGCGAAAAACTCATCACCCTCGGCACCCATGCCCACCCCGTGAACGCCGCCGCTTGGCCCGGCGATTCCTCCGAGGTCTTTGCCGCCCGCGAAGACGGTCAGGTCCTTCGATACGAAAAGCTCAAGACCCACACCGGCGAACAAAGCTCCGCGTCAGGAGACGAACGCAAGGTCGCCAACATCGACGGCTTCCTCCTCAGCCTCGCCGTCACCCCCGACCGTTCCCACATCGCCGCCGGCACCCGCGAAGGCCGCGTCCTCGTGTGGAACCGTGCCGGCAAGGAAATCGCCCGCGTCGACCCCCTCACCCCCTCCCTCGCGTCAACCTCCACCCCCGTCGACAGGCCGGATCGTTCCATCCGCAGGAAGTCGTCGCCGAAACCAGCGACTCCCCCACGACCGATCCGGGAATTCACCTCCATCAGCGTTCACCCGGAACAACTCCGCTTCACTCCCGAAGCCCTCTCCCAGGGATTCCGCGTCACCGGCAGAACCCATGACGGTGCCGAATGGGACCTCACCAGCTCCACCCGCGTCTCCATCCCCGGCCGCGCCCCCGTCACCCTCGAAGCCACAGCTCTCCTCCGCGCCATCCACGCCGTCGGTTCCAATACCGTTACCCTCCGCTTCGGCAGACTCTCCGTCCCACTGCCAGTCGTGGTCCAGGCCGGATCCGACCCCAGGTCCGCACCCGATCCCGCCCCGGTCTCGTTCACCCGCGATGTCCTTGCCGAACTGGGCCGGGCAGGCTGCGCGTCCGGCGGTTGCCACGCCAAACCCGATGGCCAGAACGGTTTCAAGCTCTCGGTCTTCTCCTACGATCCCCTGGCCGACTACCTCGAGATCATTGGAGACGTCCGCGGGCGCCGGATCTTTCCCGCCGCCCCGGATCAAAGTCTCCTCCTGCAAAAGCCCATGATGGGGATCGCCCACGAGGGCGGCCTGAGGTTCGACGCCGGGTCCACCGTTCACCAGACCCTGGTGCGTTGGATCCGCGCCGGCATGCCCTATCAACTGACCAACGAACCCGCCCTCGCCCGACTCGAAGTCTTCCCCGAGGAACGCACCACCCCGCCCGGTTCCTCCCTGCCCTTGCTGGTCCGTGCCCACTATTCGGATGGCTCCGTCCGCGATGTCACCCGCCTCGCCGCGTTTGAAACCAGCGACCGCGAACTCGCCCGGGTCGATGAGAAAGGCATCGTCGTCAGCGGTCAGGTGCCCGGCTCCGCCGTCGTCGTCGCCCGCTACCTCGGCCAGGTCGGCGCCTCCCGCATCCTCGTCCCCGCCCAACGCCTGCTCCCTCCCCTACGCCGATCTCCCCCGCAACAACTTCATCGACGAACTGGCCTACGCCCGATTCCAACGCCTCGGCCTGTTCCCCTCCGAACCCTGCACCGATCCCGAATTCATCCGCCGCGTCACCCTCGATGCCGTCGGTCGGCTTCCCACCCCGGCCGAGGTCGAGGCATTCCTCGCCGACCCCGCCCCGGACCGACGCGACCGCTACGTCATGCGCATCCTGGATGATCCTGGCTATGGCGATTACTGGGCCGGGCGCTGGGCCGATCTGCTCCGGCCCAACCCGGACCGCGTCGGGGTCAAGAGCGTGTTCGTCCTCGACCAATGGTTGCGCGATCAGTTCTCCCGGAACCGTCCCCTCCACGAGTTCGCACGCGAGGTCCTCACCGCCGAGGGCAACAATCATCGGCATGGCCCCGCCGTCGTCTACCGCGACCGACGCGAACCCGCCGAACTCACCACCCTCTTCTCCCAGGTGTTCCTCGGCGTCCGACTCGAATGCGCCCGTTGCCACCATCATCCCAACGAGAAATGGGCCCAGGAGGATTTCTTCCAGTTCGCCGCCTGCTTCGGTCCCGTCCGACAAAAGGGCGCCGGTCTTTCCCCACCCATTTCCGCCGGACGCGAATCCTTCTACTTCGCCAAGGGCGGCTCGGTGAAGCACCCCGTCTCCGGAGCGACCATGATCCCACGCGCTCCAGACGGCCCCGAGCTCAGGGATGAGTCCAGCGATCCCCGGGTCGGTCTCGCCGATTGGCTTGCCCGTCCGGACAACCCGTTCTTCGCCCGCGCCGCCGTCAACCGCGTGTGGTCGGCCTGCTTCGGTCGCGGCATGGTCGAACCCGTCGACGACTTCCGTCTGTCCAATCCGTGTACCCATCCGGAAGTCCTGGATGCCCTGGCCGCCGACTTCGCCCAACATGGCTTCGACATGAAACACCTGCTGCGCCGGATCTTCGCATCCCGGCTCTATCAGCAGTCGACCCGGCCCAATGACACCAACGCGGAAGACACCCGGCACTTCTCCCGCGCCTATCGACGCCGTCTCCCCGCCGAAGTCCTTGATGACGCCGTGGCCGATGTCACCGGACGGCCTGATACCTTTGCGGCCACCGCGCCCGGTGCCCGCGCCACCCAGACCTGGAGTTACAAGATCGAATCCCATTTCCTCGACGCCTTCGGCCGTCCCAATTCCAGCTCGGATTGCCCCTGTGAACGCGATACCCGCCTCAGCGTCGTCCAGGCATTGCACCTGATGAACTCCCCGCGACTCCAGTCCCGCATCAGTCACGAAAAGGGACAGGCCCGGCAACTCGCCGAATCCGACCTCACCCCCGAGGCCATTGTCCAATCCCTCTACCTCGCCGCCTTCGCCCGGCCTCCCCGCCCGGAGGAATCCAGGGTCGCCCTCGCCGCCTTCAATGCCCCCGAAGCCCAGCGCATCGCCGCCGTCGAAGACCTCCTCTGGGCCCTGCTCAATTCCCCCGAATTCATCCTCAACCATTGAACTCGGCGGTGTCGTCGCGCGGATTCCTCGGCCGGGATGACCGATCCGACTGCACGGTTCCGGTTCAGGGCCCGTCTGAACCCCTCCCAGGGATGCCGCGATAAATGATCTGGCTGAAGGCCGATGCGTGGGCGACGGGAACATCCCCGGCGATCTGTAAGGAGCGAAAAACGAAGGATTCCAGCCGCGGATCCGGCGCCCGAAGCGTTCCTGCGCAGGGGGTCTCCAGCGGATCGAGGCATCAGTTGGGCACCCGAACCCAACCGCGTATCCCGGTCGTCAATTCATGGAACTTCAATCCCCGCGTTGATTCCCTCATGCTGGCGTCTAAAAGTCCCACCGCGCTGGGATTCAACCAACATCCCCTGACCCATGGATCACGCAGACCTGACCAGTCCAATCCAAGGCGACGGATACCGCTGCATTCCAACCGGAAAAACCCGCCTGCCCTTGAGCCTCAAACCCCCCACGATCCGGCCATGAGGTACGTCGCCGGATGGGTTCTGCTGATCAGCCTCGCGACTTTCGTGGCGTACGCCTCGGACAAGCGTCGCGCGAAGACCGGTCGCTGGCGCATTCCAGAGAACACCCTGCACCTGCTGTCGTTGATCGGCGGGTGGCCCGGAGCCTTGCTGGCGCAACGACTTCTCCGGCACAAGAACCGCAAACCCAGTTTCCAGACTGTCTTCTGGCTGTCAGTGCTCCTGCACGTGGGTCTGTGGCTGGGTTGGTGGTTCGTCCGTCGATCCTGACAAGGCGTCGCCCCCGGATGGGAGCGGGCGACGCCACATCACGTAACCAAGCGACCACTCCTACCTGCCGGACACCCAGGCCAGCGCGTTGGTCAGCATGGCCTGATACGCCGGATGACTGTGGGCCACTCCGTCGTGTCCCAGGGTGATTGCCGCGATCCGCGCATTGGGATGCTTCACGGTAAAGATGATGGGATAGGTCTTGTCCCGCTGCTTGGAATAGGCCGTCGCCAACACGTCGATCCCGGAACCGGCCGTGTCCGGTTCAAACCAATACAGCTCGTCCGAAACCGTGAACTTCGCAGGCACCCCCTTCATCAGGGGATGATTCGGAGCCGTGACGGTGACCTCGAACTCGCCGTAGCGATCGTGACCCCGGGAACCGCCACCGGCCAGTTCCCGATTGTAGACCGGCCAATCCTTCTCCCAGTTGTACCACAGGGACGGATGCACCAGCAGCAAGCCCTTGCCCGAACGCGCATGCTGGATCACGGCGGCGCGCGTGGCTTCGTCGGTGAACGGCTTGTTGTTGCTCAGATAGAGGACGTCGACCTTCGCCAGCACCGGGGCAAGACCGCCCGTGACCTCCGTATAGTTCACCGAGGCCTTGCCCGACGCCTTCAACGTGGCCACGTCGGCCAGGTTGAAGAAGCGATTG
>CAZDYB010000224.1:5292-7286 GCA_964509045.1 uncultured Akkermansia sp. | reverse complement strand
CGTTGGAAGAGGAGTTGATGGAGGCGATCAATCCGAGCGGTGTCGGACCGGGCGTTCTGGAGATCGGGCAGGCGGGAGATACGTCGCGCGGATTCGAGCATGAACGGATTGTTCATCATGAACAGGGCCTGCTGCGGCACGGTGGTTTCGAATCGCATGGCCGAGGTCGAATCGGGGTTGGCGAAGTCAAACGACCGAAGCAGGCCGGGCAGGTTTTGACGGTCGATATAGCCGTACAGGGTTCGACGGGGTATGGAATCATCCCCGAACATCTCGACGGGTTGTCCGCCGATGGCTTGGTCGAGGCCATCGGTGACGAAGAGCAGGGAATCGCGGAGGGCTTCGAAGTCGAAACGTTTGCGGTTCATCCGCCAGAACCAGGCATTGGCGGGGTCCATGGCCTCGTTGCGGGCGAATTGCTGACGGAGTTCCGGTTGAGAGCCCGGGTCACTGGTCTGGCGGTAGGTGGCGGAGAGGAGGATTTCGCGGTGCAGGGCCTTGATGGACCAACCGGATTCCATGAAGCGGACGGCAAGGTGATCCAGCAGCCCCGGGTTGAGGGCGGGCTCGGTCCGGATGCCGAAATCGGCGGGTGTCTTGACGAGAGGTGAGCCGAAGTGACGTGCCCAGATCCGGTTGACGAGGACCCGGGCGGTCAGGGGGTTGTTGGTATTGGCAATGGAGCGGGCCAGTTCGAGGCGGCCGCTTCCGTCCGAGAACGGTTTGCGATCCGGTCCTTCGAGGATGGCCAGGAACTGGCGTGGGACGCTGGGTCCGTGGTTGCCCGGATTGCCGCGTTTGAAGATGACAGGTTCAACCGGCTCGGGTCTGTCGACCAGGGCCATGGCCCGGAGTGGAGCGCCGGGGTGGGTTGCATCGAGTTCATCGACCTTTCGTCGCAGCGCCCGGCTTTTCTGTGCGACGGGTGTATCGAAGAAACGGTCGATGTTTTTCAGGGCTTCGCGGATGGGGGAGTCTTCGCCGTGAAGGATCTGGCGTAGTGATTCCTGATCGGGATTGGCGAGGGCGGTGGGGGCGTTGGTCCCGGCCTTTCGAGCCTCGTTCGAGAGGTCGTTCCAGGCTGAATCTGCGGCGAGGAAAGCCTTGCCGTAGCGCTGGGCGACGTCGGGCAGGGAATTCAGCGGTTCGGACTGGAGTGCTTCGAGAACGGCGAGGTTGAGGGGTTTGTCACCCTGGGCACGGGACACCCATTGGGTGACGAGGGCAGCGGAGTCGGAGGCGAAGCTGTTGGTGCCCAGGACGGCCAGGTCGAACCAAGGAGTGAAGATGGGGTGATGGGATTCCCTCCACTGCCGAAGGCGCCCCTTCCAGAGGCCGACCATGCCGGGATCCAGGCTGCGCGAGCGGGCGATGCCTTCGAGTTGGGAGCCCTCCATCTCCATGCCCTCCTGGGCGCACAGGAGGTAATCGCCGACCTGTTGCCGGAGTTTCCTGAGCACGGCCGAGGTGCTGTTTTCCCGATGGTCAGCGAGCTCTTTTTCGCGCCGGGACCGTTCCTCGGCGTATTCGGCGGCAGCGTGAGGGTTTGGGTTCGGGCCAAGCAACGGCTTCTCGCCGGGTTCCTCGCTGCTGGCGAACACGCCGTAGAGCGAATAGTAGTCGGCGGTCGGGATGGGATCGGATTTGTGATCGTGACAACGGGCGCAACCGACGGTGAGGGCCTGGGTGCCCCGGAAGACGACATCAATCCGGTCGTCGATGATGTCCGCCTGATTGTTGAGGAAGCGTCGCCCCAGGGTGAGGAAACCGAGAGCTGCCCTGGGCCAGGGATTGGCATCCGATGCGAGACGGTCGCCGGCGATCTGTTCCATCAGGAACCGGTCGTAGGGAAGGTCCCGGTTGAAGGCATTCACGACCCAGTCGCGATAGGTGTAGGCGTAAGGATATCGACGTTCCTCCTCGAAGACGTAGCCCTTGCTGTCGGCGTACCGGGCCACGTCGAGCCACCATCGGCCCCAGCGCTCGCCATAGCG
>CAZDYB010000224.1:0-5282 GCA_964509045.1 uncultured Akkermansia sp. | reverse complement strand
CAGTCGGTCCACCGCCTTCTCGTACGCATCAGGGCGTGAATCTCCGAGGAATGCCTCCATTTCCCCTGGAGAGGGAGGCAGGCCGGTCAGGTCATGGGTGATGCGGCGGAGGAGGGTTCGGGAATCGGCTTCGGGCATGGGGACGAGACCGTGTTCCTCCTGTTTGGCCAGCACGAGGAAGTCGAGTTCGCGACGGGGCCATCGGGTGTCGGTGACTTGCGGCCGGGGCGGGTTCCCCGGCTTCTGGAAGGCCCAGTGCCGGGTTGGGTCCGGAACGCTGGCGTTTGCGGTGTCGTCGCGTGGATCCGGGGCGCCCAGGGTGATCCAGTGTTCCAGGGTTGCGATTTCCTCCGGTGTGAGGGGCCGTCGGCCATCACCTTCGGGCGGCATGGCATCCAGATCCCTTGCGGTACCGCGCACCGACTGGACCAGGAGGCTTTCGGAGGGTTTGCCGGGCAGGATGGCGGGACCGCTGGCGCCGCCCTTCTGCCATCCGGCACGGGTATCGAGTCGGAGTCCGCCCTTGAGCTTGGCGGCCTGGGCGGAGTGGCAGGAGTAGCAGTTTTCGGCGAGGAGAGGTCGGACCTTCTTTTCGAAGAACTCCAGATGGTCGGATTCGAGGCCAAGGACCACGGGGACGAGGGGGAGAGCGAGGGCGAGACCGAGGGTGAGGCGACGCGCCGGGTGACTGCGGAGTGGGGGCAAGGTTCGCTCTGACAGATGCATAAGTGGACGGTGCTTCGAGTCTTCCGGCTTGCGGGATGAAGTCAAAACGGAGTTTCAGATTCAATCGGTCCAATCCTGTCTGAGCCTGGCACCCCAGTGGGTCCCGTTGCGGCTATTCCGGGGATTCCACCTTGCGACGCGGGAATCCACGGTGATACGGTGTCGGGCATATGGCCGCCATTGGGCGCTTTCAGAAGGGCGATGATATCTTCTATGCAAAGGTTGTGGACGGGGAAATTTTCCGTCTCAACGGTGATGTGTTTGGGTCCCCGTCCTTCGAGAAAAAGGCGACTCCACTGAAGGGGGTCAAGACACTGGTACCGGTAGCTCCATCGAAGATCATCGCGGTGGGGTTGAATTATGCAGACCACGCACGGGAAGCGGGGAAGGCTTTGCCGAAGGAGCCGTTGTTCTGGCTGAAGGCAACGACTTCGTTGATTCCGGACGGGGCAAAGATCGAGGTACCCTTCTCGACGCACCGGAATGATTTCGAGGCGGAGTTGGGGATCGTGATTGGGCGGCGTGTCCGCAATGTGACGCCGGCTGCGGCGGCCCGGTACATCTTCGGGTACACGGCGGCGCAGGATGTGACGGATCGGACGATCCAGAACTCGGAGAGCCAGTTCGCGCGATCCAAGTCCTTCGACACGTTCACGCCACTGGGGCCTTACGTGGAGACGAAGATTGATCCCCATGACCTGAGCATCCAGCTCTTCCAGAACGGGCAACTCCGGCAGAATGGCAACACCAGCCAGATGATCTTCAATTGCTTCGATCTGGTGAGCTTCATCTCGACCAACATGACCCTGTTGCCGGGCGACATCATCCTGACCGGCACACCGAGTGGTGTGGGGCCGATTGAGTCCGGGGACCGGCTTGAGGTTCGGATCCAGGGGATGGCGCCATTGGTCAACACCGTGAAGTAGGATGCCTGGTTGGCCGATGCCATCGGTTGGAGAACCGCTTGGTCTTGCGGGGAGCGTTGGGTTTCAGGGCCCATGATGGCAGCCAATGTGGCATCCGCGGACGGGTGGAACCCCGTGGGTTGATGAAGGTGAAGGCGGGCATGACGGACTCCATTTTCCCGGGTTTCCGCTGCTGCTTGCCGGTCGTTCCGACCGGGCGCGGTTGTCCTTCTGCCAGGACATCGGTCCTTTCATCCCGTATTTCGACTGCCAGTACCGACTTTTCTTAGCATTTCCAAGCAAACCCGATCACTCATGCGCTGGACCCAGACATTCATACCGACCCTGAAGGAATCGCCTTCGGAAGCTGAAATCACCTCCCACAAGCTGCTGTTGCGGGCCGGCCGGGTCCGCAAGTTGACCGGCGGCCTCTCCACCTTTCTAACGATGGGGCTTCGAAGCCTGCGGAAGATCGAGAACATCGTCCGTACCGAGATGGATCGGGCAGGTGGGATCGAGGTGTTGATGCCCGCGTTGCAGCCGCCGGAGATCTGGCAGCAGTCGGGACGATACGAGACGGCGCGCGACGTCCTGTTCAAGGTGCGGGACAGTGCGCGTCGGGAGTGGGTTTTGGGACCGACGCATGAGGAGGTCATCACCCAACTGGCGGCGGGCGAGATCAATTCCTACCGGCAACTTCCGAGGAACTTCTATCAGATCCAGACCAAGTTCCGGGATGAGATCCGGCCCCGGTTTGGCCTGATGCGGGCCAAGGAGTTCATCATGAAGGATGCGTATTCCTTCGATGCGACGGATGAAGGGGCGATGGCGAGTTACCGCCGGATGTATGACGCCTATACCCGGATCTTTGCCCGGTGCGGACTGCGTGCGTTTCCTGTGGAAGCGGACACGGGCGTGATCGGTGGAAGTCACTCGCACGAGTTCATGGTGCCGGCCGAGACGGGTGAGAACGACGTGGTGTACTGCGAGAGCGGGGCGTATGCGGCCAACATCGAGAAGGCGACGAGCGCCGGACCGATCCAACCCACGCCGACGGAGGGAGGCGGGGCAGCGGTTGAAAAGTTCCCGACGCCGGGTGTGGTGACCATTGATGCCCTGGCGGCGGCGCCGCACGGGGTGCCGGCGCATGCGCAGATCAAGACCCTGGTCTACATGGCGGACTCGAAGCCCATCCTGATCCTGATGCGGGGCGACGATGTCTTGAACGAGGCGAAATTGGTGGCCAGGACGGGAGCCATCCAGGTGCGACCGGCGAATGTTGAGGAATGCGTGACGACTCTGGGAGCCCGGCCGGGGTCGCTGGGGGCGGTGACCGGAGTTCCGGCCGGGGTGAAGGTCTATGCCGATGACGTCCTGAAAGGGGCGGCAGGCATGACCACCGGGGCCAATGAAGACGGTTTCCATTATCGACATGTCGATATCGGCCGGGATGTCCGGGTGGATCAATGGGCGGATTTCCGGACGGTTCGTGCCGGTGAAAACTGCGTGGCATCGGGCCAGCCATTGAAGCTTCGCCGCGCAATCGAGGTGGGCCATGTCTTCAAGCTGGGAACCAAGTACAGCGAGAAGATGGGTGCGTTGTTCCTCTCCGAGGATGGCCAGCGACATCCGTGTGTGATGGGCTGTTACGGGATTGGCGTGACGCGCACGTTGCAGGCGGTGATCGAGCAGGGGCACGACGACGCCGGCATCATCTGGCCGGTCAGCGTTGCGCCGTATCAGGTGTGCATCACGCCGTTGAATGTGGCCCCCGACAGCACGGCGATGACCCTGGCGCTCAAGCTACATGATGACCTGGTGGCGGCGGGGATCGATGTGATCCTGGACGATCGCGATGAACGTCCCGGGGTGAAGTTCAAGGACAGCGAGCTGGTTGGATTCCCGTTGCGCATCAATCTCGGCGAGAAATCCCTGGCCAAGGGCGAGGTGGAATTGAAGCCGAGGACGGGTCCGATGCAGCCGGTATTGGTGGCGGATGCCGCCGCGGCGGCCATTGCCTTCATCCGGGCACAGGAAGCATTGCTGACGGTCTGACATCCGTTTGGAAGGGCCTGATGAACCTCCTGCTCGGACAGATTGACATCGCCTGGGAGGAGGTCGGGACGAACCTGGGCCGGGTGGCAGTGGCTCTGGAACGGCTGTCTCCGGAGCCCGGGACGGTGGTGATCCTGCCCGAGATGTTTGCGACGGGATTCAGCATGGATCCGGCGCGGAGTTGCGGGGAGCCTGCTGACGGGATCATCCCGGCTTTGTCAGGTTGGGCTCGGCGCTGGGGGGTGTGGATTCTGGGTGGGGTGGCGCTCCGCGAAGGGGATCGGGTGGTGAACGCGGCGGTCGGGTTGGATCCGGGTGGGGAGATTGTCCTGCGATTCGACAAGCTGCATGGGTTTACGCCCGCGGGAGAACCGGCGGTGCATGCGACAGGGGCGGACGTGGTGGTCGGGGAATTTGCCGGACACCCGTTGGCGCCGTTCATCTGTTATGACCTCCGGTTCCCCGAGGTGTTCCGGCGGGCGACCGATCGGGGAGCCGAATGGATGGTCGTCATTGCCAATTGGCCGGCGCGTCGGGAACGGCACTGGCTGGCCCTGTTGCAGGCGCGGGCGATTGAAAACCAATGCTGGGTCGTCGGAGTCAACCGGGCCGGGTCCGATCCCAATGCCACTTACTCGGGTCGGAGTGTGGTGGTGGATCCGATGGGAGTGATCCGCTGCGATGCCGGCGAGGGTGAACGTTGGGTAAGTTGCACCATTGATCCGGAGGAGACGAAGCGCTGGCGGGAGCAGTTCCCGGCCCTGGCGGATCGTCGGGTGTGGCGGGAGTAGAGGGGGTTGTCGGGTTGGGTGGGTCCGGGTCGGGGCGACGGTTGTTGGAGCTTCAGTGGTCGGTGGGCTTTTGGGCGCGGGTGCGGGTGGCGGCTTCGGCAATGCTGAGGACCGGATCTGCGGAGAGCTTTGAGATCAGGGAATTGACCTGGGATTCCAGGCCGGGGGCCTGCATCTGGAGGCCGACCACGACATAGGTTCGGACCAATGGATCGGGGTCATCCGCCAGTTGTTCGAGAAGGGCGAGTTGAGCGGCGTTGAGCGTTGGACCAGCGTCATCTTCTGGGGAAGCACGTCCCCGGAGTTGTCGCACGGCGAGTTCCACACCGCGCCATCGGAGGTGGGGTGGGGAGTCGGCAGCGAGGCGAAGCAGGTTCTCCCGGCGCTGATCCAGGTTGAGGGGGTGGGTGGTCCAGGCGAAATCGAAGGCCTGCCACCGTGCCTGTTGTCCGCGTTGATTGGGGAGAAAAGGACGCACAAATCCAGGCAGGGCATCCCGATTGGCCTGGATCCAGGATTCGAACCGGGTGTCGTCGCGCAGCGCTTCGGAGCCCAGGTAATGCCAGTCTCGGGTCGTGAACCGGGCGGAATGGGTTCGGGCGACCTCAAAGATCCGGCCGTGAGGTACAGACGGGAATTCGGAGGCCCAGGCGCGGGCGTGTCGGGAGGTGACGTACTGCCAGGTGGAAACCGAGATGACGATGAGCAAGACCGTGAGAAGGGTCAGGGCGACGTAGCGGAAAGGGCCGGGCGGCCGGGCGGGAATCGCATGGGATGGGTTCCGGACCTGGAGCGGCGGATTGGG
>CAZDYB010000223.1:4327-7317 GCA_964509045.1 uncultured Akkermansia sp. | reverse complement strand
CGATGACGCTGGCGATGCTGGGCCCGGGCAATCTGGGAATGCTGTTGGGTTGGTGGGTGGATGCGGGGTTTGGACCGGTGATGCGGGAAGGGGTGTGTCTGTGTTGTCAGTCGCATCATTATTTCGAACTGGGCCAAGGCGTGCCGTGGATGCATCTGGGGATGTTGGCTGGGGGATTGCCGGCGATGTGGGGAAGTCTGCCGCGCTGGCGTGGGTGGATGGGCCGCGGGCCGGCCGCGGTGCTGGCGTCGGTGGGAATGTTGGTGGGAATGAACTGGGGCGGCGACGTGTTGCTCCAGTGGACCGGGCCAGGGCATCCGCTGCAGTTTTTGGCGGCGTGGGGCGGTATGAGTGCGGGCATGCTGGCCGGGATGGGCCTGGGTTGTGGAGTGGCGGCGGTGGTGGGGAGGGGGAAGGGAGGGGGAGGATGAGTCGTATGAGACTTATAGGAGTTATATCGAGACCCGCTCGGCGGAGGTCGTGGTGAACATCCTGATCGGTTTCATCCACCAGGCCAATTACCTGCTGGATCGGCTGATCCGCCAGTTGGAGAAGGCGTTTCTGGCGGAAGGTGGGCTGATGGAGCGCATGATGCGGGCGCGGTTGGAGGCAAGGCAGCGTGGGGATGGAGGGGGGTGATTTGGCATCGACCCTGATGCCGGCTCGTAGATCCTTCGGATGAAACATGCGCACCGGTGATCCAGGGTGGGTGAATAGGGTAATTTGGTCGTGTTGGTTTTGGGTGGGATGCAGTGGGGCAGCTTGGGCGGATGTCTTCGATGGGTTTCGGGATTCACCGGCGCCAGAGGTGATCCGGGAAGTGTCCGATCCGGCGGCGGATCTCGCAGCAGGGGCGGAAGTGCGGGTGCGGAGACTGGTGTTCCGGTCGATACCGGCTTCGGGTTGGACCAATGAGATCTATGCAGTGGTGGCCCGGCCGGCGACGGAGGGGACGCATCCGGGAGTGTTGATCTGTCACGGGGGTTTGGGGGTGGCGGCTGAGGATCAGGCGGTGGAGTGGGCGCGATGGGGATATGTCGCGGTGACGTTGGATCAGCCGGGTATTGCGGATCCGCTTCTGGCGACACGGTCGGGGGGAGCCTGGAGACATCGGCCGTATGGCTCCGGGCATTGGCGACCCTTTCCGACGGGGGAACCGGTGGTGATCGAGCAGGCGGTGGTGGCCGCGCTCCAGGCGTTCGCGCTGTTGCAGGATCAGCCGGATGTGGATCCGGAGCGGATCGGGATCATGGGATGGTCGTGGGGAGGATACATGACGACGATGTTGTGCGGGTTGTTGGGGGATCGGGTGGCGGCGGGTTTCTCCTATTTCGGTACCGGGTTCTACGAGATGACCTCGTTCAGTCTGCAACTGGGAAACCTGCCGGTCGAGTTGCGGGAATCATGGCTGGCAACATTGGATGCAGGACGACGGGCCGGTGGAATCACGGCGCCGTTCTTCATCGGGTCACCGGCGAACGACCTCTTCTTCTTCCCGCCGGCGGTGGAACGGACGTTGTCGGCGATTCCCGGGGCGTCGTCCCGGGTGTATTCGCCGAACACCCATCATTGGTTGGCGGTACCCGGCGGGATGCGTTGGAGTGCCGACGAACTGTTGGCGGCGCGCTGGCTTGATTGGCACATGCGCGGCTTGGGGGAACCGTTTCCGACGGTGACCTGGGAAGAGGCGTCGGATCCGGATGTGGTGACGTTTCGGGTGACGGGTCCGCGGCCGTTCCTGGCCGTGACGTTGTGGCATAGCCTGCCGTTGTATCCGGAACATTGGCCGGATCGGATCTGGACGGAGGTACCGGTCCGGCAACGGGGCGAAGGCGTGTTCGAGGCCGTTTTGCCGCGGCACCGGCGTCCGGTGGGGGCCGCTTGGTTTGCCACAGCTTCAGATGACCGGCCGATGTCGGTCTCGGCCCCGATGCGGTTTGCTGCGGATGGGTTCGGTGCCGGGGTATTTTTCTGGGAAGACTTCCAGCGGGGGACGGTGGGTGAACCGATGCCGGGTTGGTCGGGCCGCCTGAAGGCGATGGAGGATCTGACCGGCGACGGAGGAAATCGGGTGGGCCAGATCGAGACCGGGAGTGAGCAGGAGGATGTGGATGGCGTGTGGGAGATGCCGGTCTTTCACGCGGCGACGAACGGGATCCAGATGGGCTTCCGGTTCCGTGTCGGTGATCTGGGTGCGGGTTGGAGGACGGAATGGATGGTGTCGGGAAATGGGGCTGGGCGCGGATTCCGGATCTCGCCGCGCGGCATCGGTTTTGTGGGATTGGGGGACGCGGGGCAGGTGGTGTTGCTGGGGGACATCATTGGGTTCGGCGAGTCGGTGGGGATCCGGACGGACGCGTGGAACGAGGTGGAGTTCGCGTGGCGGGCAAACGGGACGATGGAATTGCGGTTGAACGGAGCCTTCGCGGCGCGGTTGTGGAATCCGGGGGGAGGATCCGGGGCCGGACCAGGATTTCCGCTGGGCTTTGGGAAGGTGCGGATGACGGATCGGGCCGGGGAGAACGGCGGACGGTTGGTCTATGACGACCTCGGAGTCTGGCCCTGGACCGGACTGGCGACCCCGCCCTTGACGTTGAACCTGCTCTGGATCGGGTCGCCGACGCAGGAGGGTGACCGGTGGCGGATCCTGCACGGATTCGAGGGTGTTCCCGGTCGGGTTTACGGAATGGAAACACGCGGGACATTGCGCGAAGGGGAGTGGGAGGAATTGGGCGAATTTCCGACGGGCGAGACCGGGGTGTTCGTGGTTCCGGTGGAGGTTGGGAATCCGGAGGGGGAAGACACACGCTATTTCCGGGCAACCCGGTTGGGCGATTGAGGAGATTCAGGGCGCATTGTGTTGGGAGTGTTTCTGAGGGGGGGAACTTGTCCCCACCGCGGAGGGAGCCTGTCCCCAGAAAGGAGCCTGTCCCCAGAAGGGAGCCTGTCCCCGGAAGGGAGCCTGTCCCCAGAAGGGAGCCTGTCCCCAG
>CAZDYB010000223.1:0-4227 GCA_964509045.1 uncultured Akkermansia sp. | reverse complement strand
GAAGGGAGCCTGTCCCCGGAAGGGAGCCTGTCCCCAGAAGGGAGCCTGTCCCCAGAAGGGAGCCTGTCCCCGGAAGGGAGCCTGTCCCCGGGCGGTTTCTGCCGGGACAGAAATGTCTGCGGTTCGAGGGGGGGTGCTTTGCATTTTGGCCGACGGCTTACAGGGTGAGGCATGGCTGGGCGCATGGCTGGACGCGTTGTCTCGGGAGTGGGTTTGGTTTCGGGGAAGAAGTCGTTGCGGATGGTGGGGGTGATGTCGGGGACGAGTGTCGACGGGGTGGATTGTGCGTTGTGTCGGTGTCGGCCGGGATCGGTGGAGCCGGAGCGGGCGTGGTCACGGAAGTTTCCCAAGGCGTTGGCGATGCGTCTCCATGCGGCGGCGCGGGGGGAATCGGGGTCGTGGGAGTGCGGCCAGTTGCATCATGACCTGGGACGGTTCTATGCCGACGCGGTGGCGGCCGGGTTGAGGGGGGAAGCGGTGGATGGAATCGGGTTGCATGGACAGACGGTGTTTCATCGGCCGGAAGGCGGACGGCCGGCGACGTGGCAGATCGGGGAACCGGCGTGGTTGGCGGAACGGTTGGGGGTGACGGTGGTGTCGAATTTCCGGGTGGCAGACCTGGCGGCGGGTGGGCAGGGGGCGCCCCTGGCGACGCTGTTTCATCGGGTGGTGTTTGCGAAGCGGGGGAGTTGGACTGCGGTACAGAACCTGGGCGGGATCGGGAATGTGACCGAGTTGGACTTCCGAGGTGAGGCGGATGAACCGGCGGTGCGCGCCTTCGATACCGGCCCGGCCAACGTGTTGTTGGATCTGGCGGCACGTGCGGTGTCGGGGGGACGCGAGGCGTTTGATCGGGATGGATGTCGGGCGGCGCGGGGGAGGGTGGATGAAGCGCGGTTGAAACGTTGGCTGACGCATCCGTTCTTGCGGAGAAAGCCACCGAAGAGCACGGGGCGTGAGGAATTTGGTGAACTGTTCTTCCGGGCGGTGCTGGAGGAGTGGCCTGGGGTTGTGGAACGGCACGGGGCGGATCTGCTGGCGACGCTGACCGAGTTCACTGCGGCGAGTGTGGCGGAGAATTATCGGAGGCATCTGGCGAAGCCGTCGGCTGGAAAAGAGGCGCGGGTGATCCTGGCCGGGGGTGGGGCGGCCAACTCCCATCTGGTACGTCGAATGGCGGTGTGGTTGGAACGTTGGGATCCGGGGATGCGACTGATGACGGTGGAGGAATTGGGTTGGGGAAGGCAGGTGATCGAACCGGCGGCCTTCGCGTTGCTGGGGGCATATCGGATGTGGGGAATACCTGGGAACCTGCCGGGAACAACGGGTGCGGCGGGACCGCGTTTGCTGGGGCAGATCACGTGAAGGGCATGGGGTTGAAGCGGGTGAAGGACAGCGGGTATGTGGAGTTGCACGCGCGCAGTGCGTTCAGCTTTCTGCGGGCGGCATCCTTGCCGGAAAGCCTGGCGGACACGGCGGCGCGGTTGGGATTGCCGGCGTTGGGATTGTGCGACCGCATGGGTGTGTACGGGATCCCGCGGTTGTCGGGGGTGGCACGCGAGGCGGGGATCCGGCCGATCGTAGGTGTGGAGTTGGTGATGGAAGATGAGTCGGTGTTGCCGGTGCTGGTGGAGGACCGGGTGGGGTACGAGAACCTGACCCGGCTTCTGACGACGGCACATCTGAGGTCGGAGAAGGGCGCGGGACGGGAGCGATGGGAGGAACTGGAGCCGCATGCGAATGGACTCGTCGCATTGACGGGGGATGAAGAGGGGCCGTTGCGACGGGGTTTGCTGGGGATCGGTGCGGGGCCACAGGAGGTGTTGGCACGATTGCGCCGGGCATTCGGGGAGAAGGGTGTGTGGGTGGAGATCCAGCGGCATCAATGTCGCGGGGAGGATCGGGTGAACCGGGCGTTGACGGATCTGGCGGCGGCGGAGCGTTTGCCGTTGCTGGCGACGAACGGGGTGTTGCATGCGGGGCCGGAGGGAAGGCTGACGCTGGATGTGTTCACCTGCCTGCGACATCACACCCACCTGGATGCGGCGGGGGCGAAGTTGTCGGTGAACGAAGGGCGCCATCTGGTGGGTGCGGCGCACATGGGCGCTTTGTTTGCGGACCTGCCGGAGGCGGTGGGCAACACGGTGCGCCTGGCGGAGCGGTTGCAGTTCACTTTGGAAGATCTGGGATATGAATTCCCGACCCACCCGGTTCCCGCGGGGGGCACGATGGCATCGGAACTGGAAGCGTGGACGCGGGCGGGGGCGAAGGGGCGGTATCCGGCCGGGGTGCCGGAGAAGGTGCGGGCCTTGTTGCGCAAGGAACTTGCGTTGATCGGGAAGCTGGGATTTGCGGGATACTTCCTGTTGGTGGCGGATCTGGTGCGGTTCTGTCGGGAGAACGGGATCCTGGCGCAAGGCCGGGGCAGCGCGGCGAATTCGGCGGTGTGTTACTGCCTGGGGATCACGGCGGTGGATCCGGTCCGGTTCAACGTGTTGTTCGAGCGTTTCCTGAGCGAGGGGCGCAAGGGATGGCCGGACATTGACATCGATCTGCCCTCGGGCGAACGGCGGGAACGGGTGATCCAGGAAGTGTATCGGCGGTACGGGCCGCGCGGGGCGGCGATGACGGCGACGGTGATCTCGTATCGGGGCCGATCGGCGGCGCGGGAGATTGGAAAGGCATTGAACCTGCCGACGGATCTGTTGGACCGGTTCTCGGCGTTGTTCTCGCACGGGGATTTTCCGCACACGCTGGAGTTGGTGGGTCAGATGGAACAGGCGGGATTGTCCCGGACGCATCCGCGGGCGCCGGCGTTTGTGGAGTTGTATCGGCAGATGCGGAGATTGCCGCGTCACCTGGGACAGCACACGGGCGGGATGATCGTCTGTCAGGATCGGCTGGACCGGATCGTGCCGCTGGAGAATGCGGCGATGCCGGGTCGGGTGGTGTGCCAGTGGGACAAGGACGACTGCGAGGATCTGGGGATCATCAAGGTCGACCTGTTGGGATTGGGGATGATGTCGGCGATCCAGGATTGCGTGACCTTGTGTGGGGAACGGGGGCGACCGGTGGACCTGGCGCAACTGCCGGAGAACGATGCGGAGACGTTCGAGATGTTGCGGGCGGCGGACACGATCGGGGTGTTCCAGGTGGAGAGCCGGGCGCAGATGGCGACATTGCCGCGATTGAAGCCCCGGGTGTTCTACGACCTGGTGGTGCAGGTGGCGATCATCCGGCCGGGACCGATCCAGGGGGACCTGGCGCATCCGTATCTGAGGCGACGGGACGGGAGCGAGTCGGTGACGTATTACGACGAACGATTGAGGCCGGTGCTGGAGCGGACGCTGGGGGTTCCGTTGTTTCAGGAACAGATGTTGTCGATGGCCATGGTGATGGCGGGATTTGATGGGACCGAAGCGGAGGAGTTGCGTCGGGCGATCAGTTTTCATCGGTCGGATGAAAAGATGATCCGGGTGACGGAACGATTGCGGTTGGCGATGAAGGAGCGCGGGGTGACGGCGGAGGTGGCGGAGCGGATCGTGCAGGCGGTGGGATCGTTTGCGCTGTACGGATTTCCGGAATCGCATGCGATCAGCTTTGCGCATCTGGCCTATGCGAGTGCGTGGCTGAAGCGGCATCGGGCGCCGGAGTTTTACTGTGCGTTGCTGAACAACCAGCCGATGGGTTTCTACAGTCCGGCGACCCTGGTGCGGGACGCGCGTTCGCATGGGGTGCGGGTGCGGCCGGTGTGTGTGGTGCGGTCCGGGGTGGAGTGCCGGGTGGAACCGGACGGGCACCTGCGGTTGGGATTGAACCAGGTGCAGGGGTTGCGGGCGGATCCGGCGGCGCGTCTGGTGGAGGCGCGGGGGAAGGCGCCATTCAGTTCCATGGACGACCTGCGCAGCCGGGTGCGGATGAGTGCGGACGAGTGGGGGAAGCTGGCTTCGACGGGGGCGTTGAATGCACTGGTGCCGCATCGGCGTGCGGCGTTGTGGGAGATGGGAAAGCCGGTGCGGGAAGGGGAACTGCCGGGGGCGACAGCGGGTACGGAAGGATCGCCATTGCAACCCATGGATGCCCTGGAGCGGTTGCGTGCGGATTACGCGGGGTTGCGGCTGACGACGGGGGGACATCCGATGTCACTGATGCGTGAGGGCCTCCCTGAGGTATGGACGGCATCGGACCTGGTGCAGGCGGCGAACGGGGATCGGATCCGGGTGGCGG
>CAZDYB010000222.1:0-7375 GCA_964509045.1 uncultured Akkermansia sp. | reverse complement strand
CAGTTGGGAATATGAAAAACAGGGTGGTTTGGGACAGGCTCTATTTGGCCGGGACCATGCCGTCGGATCGGTCGTCCCGGCTGGATCTTCTTCCGCAATGCCTTTGTCGTTCGCTCCTTACGGATCGGTAAGCGTAGGGCAGCGTGCGCCGTCCACCGCGCCCGGGCTTTGACATCGCAGTTTGCGATGTCAAAGCGGCGGCTTCTTCGGCGGTAAGCCGAAAGCGGAAATCGCCAGGAAACCGGTCCAGGTTTCGTTTTACCGCCTCATTGAAGCCCTTTCCCCGTTGTCTCAGTTGAACTTGTTCTTCCGGTAGGCGCCCATCTTCGGCGCGTCCGGATTCACCTCGGGGCCGAAATAACGCAGGCACACCAAGGGTTCAGTCTCGCTGGTGTTCTCGAAGGTCACACCCGCCTTGGCGCCGTCTTCGGTGCAGAAATACTCGTCTTCGGTCAGTTCATGGAAACGGATCAGCTTGGGACTGATGAGGGGTTGGCCATTGATCTTTCCGGTGCCCTGCACGCAGATCAGGCCATAGGCCCCGGTGTCCTTGACGACGCATTTGGTCCCGGGATCCACGGTGAGTTCCTTGGCGGTGAAGAGCTGTTCGCCATCGACCTTGCCATAGACGATCCAGCGGTCGACGTAACCTTCGTCGCGGGTGTCGGCGACGGGGACGGGTTCGAGGTAATGGTTGTCCTTGAAGTTCGGATCGACGTTCTTGTCCCAGTCGAGCTGGTCCACGATGAAATCGAGGTCCTTGTGTTTGCTCTTGGGCATGTCCTTCACGAGCAGGCTCCAGGGGACTTCGCGGCCTTCGACGAGGTTCTGGTACATGCCGAACACGTCGCTTCCCCACTGGGGTTCATAGGTGCAGAGGCTGCCGGGAGCGTGGAGGATGCACGGATCGATCAACCAACCGGAACCCACCTTGAGGCGGTAGGCCTTGGACAGGTCAAGGATCCCGTTGTCGCCCTTGTTCCAGTTTTCAAGGCACCTGCGGACCTGCGCCTTGGTGGTGCCGGGCTCGAAGCCCATGAAGGTGTAGGGGAAGTTGTTGCCGACGTTGTTGTGTTGGGGCGGGAAGTAATAGCTCTCGGGTTTACCTTCCTGTCCGACGAGTTTGGCCTGTTTGGCCGACTGGTGCATGTGGTGTGGAATCGGACCCATGTTGTCGAAGAACTTCGAGTAGACGGGCCACTTGCCGTACTTCTTCCAGATCGACTTTCCGACGAGTGTTGCGCCGCAGTCATCGACGGCCTGTTTGAGCGTGAAGCGTTCCTTGCCCACCACGCAGTAGTTCAGGCCTTCGTCCGCTGCCCGACCTTCATTGGCGGTCACGGTGGTGGAGGCGAACCATCGCTCATCGATGCCGCCCCGGTTCAACCCATAGGCGTAGGTGTCGTCGGGGTGCAGCTTGATGCGCAGGCCGGGTTGGAGGAAGGAGCGGGGCACCCAGGCCGGGGCCAGCCTGAGCAGGCCTCCCGTGCGGGTGAGTTCGGCTTCAACCTTGGATTTCGTGGAGCCTTTGACGGTCTTGAGTGCGGTGACGGTGTTCATGTGTGCGCAGGATTTGCGGCGGTGTTCGAAGCCTAGCGAGGGGGGCACGGCGGGAAAACACGATTCTGGCGTTGGCCATTGATGTCAGTGCGCCCCCAGCAGTGAAGCGCTCCCTGGATCCGTCGTGGACACGATTTCGTGGGCTGGGATACGCTCTGTCCATCCCCTTGGATTCCTGTTCATGACGCCTTTCCTTGCCGAACTGGTGGGCACTGCCCTGCTCGTGTTGTTGGGTGACGGAGTGGTGGCCAACGTGGTCCTGAAACGGACCAAGGCCCACAATTCCGGATGGATTGTGATCACGGCTGGCTGGGCGCTGGCCGTGACCTTCGCCGTGTATTGCGTGAACCCGATCAGCGGAGCCCATCTCAATCCTGCGGTCACCGTCGCCATGGCCGTCCTCGGGAAGTTCGATCCGGCGCTCGTGCCGGTCTACATTTCCGCCCAACTCCTCGGTGGCGTCCTGGGCGCGATCCTGGTCTGGCTGTCCTATCTTCCGCACTGGGGTGTTACTGAAGATCCGGCCGCCAAGCTCGGCGTCTTCTGCACCGCGCCGGCGATCCGTTCACCGCTCGCCAATCTCATTGCCGAAGTCATCGGCACCGCCGTCCTGGTCATTGGTCTGCTCGCCATCCTCACCCCGGAAAACCTGATCCCGAACTCCGGGTTCGAGAAGGGATTCGCCCCGGTGTTGGTCGGGCTGATGGTCTGGGCCATCGGCCTGTCCCTGGGTGGCACCACCGGGTACGCCATCAATCCCGCCCGCGACCTCGGCCCTCGAATCGCCCACGCCCTGTTGCCCATCCCGGGCAAGGGTTCCTCCGACTGGTCCTACGCCTGGGTCCCGATCGTCGGGCCCCTGCTCGGAGGCGTTGCCGGGGCGGGGATCCATCGTTGGCTCTGGTGAAGTCGTCGGTGGATGTCCCCTTTTCAGTTCCCGTCTGTCACCTCGTGGAGAAGTTGAACATGAAATACATCCTCGCCCTGGATCAGGGGACAACCAGCTCCCGCGCCATCCTGTTTGATCATGCCGGCTCGATCATCGGCGTCGCCCAGAAGGAGTTCCCCCAGATCTTTCCCCGGCCCGGCTGGGTGGAACATGACCCGGACGCCCTCTGGTCTTCGCAATGGGAGGTGGTGCAGGGCGTGCTCGAACGGACGGGCATTTCCCCAAGCGAAGTGGCGGCGATCGGCATCACCAACCAGCGCGAGACCACCCTGGTGTGGGATCGGAAAACCGGGCGGCCGATCCACAATGCCATTGTCTGGCAGGACCGACGCACCGCAGGGCATTGCGAGGAACTGCGCCGGCAAGGACTCGCGGCGAAGATCCGGCGTCGGACGGGCCTGGTGTTGGATGCCTACTTCAGCGCCACCAAGATTGCCTGGCTGTTGAAGCATGTCCCCGGCGCCCGGGCCCGGGCTCGGCGCGGTGAACTGGCATTCGGCACGGTGGACTCCTGGCTGGTGTGGAATCTCACCGGCGGTCGGGTCCACATCACGGACGCCACCAACGCCTCGCGTACCCTCCTCTACAACCTTCGGACCGGCGATTGGGATGACGGGTTGCTCGAGCTGTTCGACATCCCGCGCTCGATGCTCCCTGAAATCCGGTCGTCGTCGGAAGTGTATGGGGAAGCCGTTCTCGGGTCGGTCCCGGTGCCGATCGCTGGAATTGCCGGCGATCAACAGGCGGCATTGTTCGGCCAGGTCTGCCATGGACCCGGCCTGGTCAAGAACACGTACGGCACCGGGTGCTTCATGCTCATGAACACCGGCACAAGGCCCGTTCCGTCCAGGAACAACCTGCTCACCACCGTCGCGTGGCATGTTGGCAAGGACCGCGAATTTGCGCTGGAAGGCTCGGTGTTCATCGCCGGAGCCGCGGTTCAATGGCTCCGGGACGGCCTGGGAATCATCCGGACCAGTGCCGAGGTGGAGTCCCTGGCGGCCAGCGTAGCCGACAACGGTGGAGTCTATCTCGTGCCCGCCTTCGCCGGCTTGGGTGCGCCTCACTGGGATCCCCATGCCCGCGGTTTGCTGGCCGGGATCACCCGTGGCACCAGCGCCGGACACATCGCGCGGGCCACATTGGAGGGGATCGCGTACCAGGTGGCCGATCTGTTGTCGGCGATGCAGTTGGATGCCGGGATCCGGTTGCGTGAACTGCGCGTGGACGGCGGCGCCTCTGCCAACAACCTGCTCATGCAGTTCCAATCGGACATCCTCGGCGTGCCGGTGGTGCGTCCGAAGGTGACCGAGACCACGGCGTTGGGGGCGGCTTACCTGGCGGGATTGGCGGTGGGATTCTGGCCAAGCCGGACCGCGATCGCGCGGCAATGGCAGGTGGACCGGCGATTCAAACCGACGATGACCCAGGCGCACCGCCAATCCTTGATGGCGGGCTGGGAACGCGCCTTGGACCGGTCCCGCGGTTGGGCGATTGAACCGGGTATGACAGGGAAGGGGTCCAAGGCGAAGGCTGGCAAGGCGGGCAAACCCACAAAAAGGACCCTGAAGCCGTAGGCAGGTTCGGAGCGCAAGGACGATGCCCCCAGCATTCCGCCCCTGAAATCGGGCATCTGGTCCCAGACGACAAAATTCCGGGAATGCGTCCGGGGCCGGGAAGGTCTAGGTTCGCCCGAATGTTGAGGCGCGCGCTTGAAGTGCTGAGTTCCCTGCGGTTGACGGTCCTGTTGTTGGGGCTGGGGATCCTGCTGGTGTTCCTGGGGACACTGGCCCAGGAGCCCATGGGGCTGTACCTGGTGCAGGAACGGTTCTTCAAGAGCTTCTTCGTCGACCAGATCGCGTTGAGCGCCGCGATCCGGAAGGGCGCCCATCTGCTGGCCATCCACATGGCGCCGTTGCCTCCGGAGGCTTACCTGGCCGGACCACGGATCCCGGTGTTTCCCGGCGGTTACCTGATCGGCGGGTTGCTGTTGGCCAACCTGTTGGCGGCCCATATCCGGAGGTTCAAGTTTTCCTGGGGGAAGAGCGGGATCTTCCTGACCCATGTGGGATTGATCCTGCTGTTGCTGGGGCAGTTGTTCACGGATGTTTTGTCGCGCGAGAGCCAGATGAGTTTCCGGGAAGGGGACACACGGAATTACTCGGAGGATTTCCAGAAGCATGAACTGGCCCTGATCCGGGATGTGGAGGGGACGGATCGGGAATTGGTGGTGGCATTCCCGGGGACGCAATTGAAGCCGGGCGCGGAGATCCGGCATGAACGGTTGCCTTTCGTGCTGAAGGTGCGTCAGCAGTTCGAGAATGCCGATGTGCGGCGTCGGGCGCCCATGGTGGATACCAACCGCGAGCCGGCGGCGACCCAGGGAGCCGGGCCGAGGTTCGTGATCGATCCGCTGCCGTTGACGCTCGAAATGGACAAGAAGAACCAGCCGGCGGCCGTGGTGGAATTGACCGGGCCATCCGGTTCGCTGGGTACCTGGGTGGTGTCGCCTTTCCTTCGGGAACAGGAGTTGGAAGGGCCGGCGGCGGGTTGGCGGGTGGAGTTGCGCCCGACGCGCTACTACGAGCCGTTCAGCCTGAAGCTGCTCCGGACGACCCATGAGGATTATCGGGGGACGAAGGTCCCGAAGAATTTCCAGAGCCGGGTGGAGTTGGACAATCCGGTGACGCGCGAGAAGCGTGAGATCGACATCTACATGAACAATCCGCTGCGGTACGGCGGGTTGACGTTCTATCAGTTCCAGATGGGTCGGGAGCAGTTGGAAGCGGGCGGGCGCGGGACGAGCGCCTTGCAGGTGGTCCGGAATCCCTCGTGGTTGACGCCCTATTTTTCGACGGTGCTGGTGTTTGGCGGATTGATGGTCCAGTTCCTGATCCATCTGGTCGGGTTCCTGGGCAAGCGCGGGCGTCGGGCAGGCGCCGCGGCCACGGCGGGTGTGTCGGGAGCAGTCTGAAAACCTTCATAACATGGGATCAATGAAACGATGGTTGCCCTGGGTGGTGGCGGTGGTCGCGATCGGTTGGGCGTTGTCGCATCTGCGACCGACCCGCGACACCGGCATTGCGGTATCGGAGTTCGGTCGGTTGCCGGTGGTCTTCAACGGACGTCTGCAGCCGTTCGATTCGGTGGCGCGGAACTCGTTGTTGCAGATCCGCGGCAAACAGACGCTGCGCGAGGAGGGAAAACCCGGAACGACCACCGCGATGGAATGGCTGCTGGAGTTGATGGCGACTCCGGAGAAGGCCAATGCGAGGAAGGTGTTCCGGATCGATCACCCGGATCTCAAGGCGTTGTTCGGGCTTCCCCTGGAGGCAAACGAGGCGGCCGGCGATGACGGCAAGCATTACTCGCTGGATCAGTTGTCGTTGAAATTCGAGGGATTGCGCGAGCAGTCGTCGGTGGCGCGTTCGAAGGAGGCGGTGTTGCGGACGCCCTTCGAGCAGGCGGTGCTGAAGCTCGGCGACGCTGTGACGTTGTACCTGCGGTTGCAGAACACGTTGAAGCCGGTGAACAGCCAGGATTTTGAGGCGGACCTGGTCCGGTATCGGGAAGTGATTCCAGCCGGCACCGAAGCATTCCGGGATCGGATGGCGGGTCGCCCATTCGACACCAATGCGCTGACTGGAGCGCTCAATTTTGCCCAGCAGTACCTGGCCATGCACGGGATGGAACCGCCGCTGGTCGTTTCGCCGCATCATCCGGAGCGTGAACGGGACAACTGGATGCGGACCGGTGAGGCGTTGTTGGAATCGTCATTCCCGGTAGCGTTGTTGCGGCATCTGATCAACGAGGAACGGATCGCAGAGGACGAGGTGGATCGATTGGTGGCACAGGCGGGAACGGTGCCGCTGCATCCGAGCCTGCCGTTGTTCGGGAAGTTGACGACGGCCTATGCCAAGGGCGATGTGGCCACCTTCAACAGCACGTTGACGGCCTACCGCGGCACCTTGACCGGGACGTATGACCGCGAGTTGTCCAAGGCGTCGCAGGAGCAGGTGTTCAACCGGGCGCAGCCGTTCTATACGGCGATGGTCCTCTACATCGCGGCATTCCTGTTGGCGTGCGGATTCTGGTTCGCGTCCAGCGAACCGTTGCGGCGCACAGCGTGGTGGCTGGTGATGACGGCGTTCGTGGTCCACACCGCGGGGTTGATCGCCCGGATGTGGCTGGAGGGTCGGCCGCCGGTCACCAATCTCTACAGCTCCGCCGTGTTCATCGGTTGGGGTGCCGTGGGTCTCGGACTGATCCTCGAACGGATCTGGCGCAATGCCATCGGGCTCGCCGTTGCAGGGATCCTCTCGTTCGCTTCACTCATCGTGGCGCATCACCTGGCCCAGAGCGGTGATACCATGGAGATGATGCGTGCGGTGTTGGACACCAACTTCTGGCTGGCAACCCATGTGGTGATCGTGACGTTGGGTTATGCGGCCACCTATGTGGCCGGGTTCCTGTCGATCCTGTACGTGCTGGTCGGATTCAGTCGTCGGACCATGACCCCGGAATTTGGTCGGTCGCTGACCCGGGCAGTCTATGGGATCATCTGTTTCGCCACCTTGTTCAGCTTCACCGGGACGGTGTTGGGCGGGATCTGGGCGGACCAGTCGTGGGGTCGATTCTGGGGATGGGATCCGAAGGAGAACGGGGCGTTGATCATCGTCTTGTGGAACGCACTGATCCTGCACGCCCGATGGGGCGGCCTGGCGAAGGAACGCGGAATCCATCTGCTGTCGATCGCGGGCAACATCGTCACGAGTTGGTCCTGGTTCGGGACGAACATGCTGGGCGTGGGATTGCACGCCTACGGATTCATGGATGCGGCGTTCAAGGCGCTCATGGCGTTCGTGG
>CAZDYB010000221.1:0-7394 GCA_964509045.1 uncultured Akkermansia sp. | reverse complement strand
TGAACGCCACGCTCCATACTCCGGCCACCTTCCATTCCCTGGCAGGGGACCCGAGGGTCCGGACGCTCTGGCCCGTTGTGGTGTTCCACAACTTCGCCGTTCCATCGCCGCTTCCCGTGACCATCCGTTGACTGTCGGGGCTGAACGCGATGCTGCTCACAAAGTCCCGGTGCGCCCTTATCGTCGGGATATCCTGGCCCGTGTCCGCATTCCACAATTTCGCCGTCCGGTCCGTGCTGCCAGTCAGGATGTGCTTGCCGTCCGGGCTGAACGTCACGCTGCGCACCTCGCCTGCGTGCCCCTTGAGGGTGATGACTTCCCGTCCGGTCGCCGTGTCCCACACCTTCACGGTCTTGTCCAGACTGGCGGTGACGATGCGTTGGCCGCTGGGACTGAACGCCACGCTGTTCACCAGTTCGGTGTGCCCCTTCAGCGCCAGAAGTTCCTGACCCGTCGTTGCGTTCCATACTTTCACCGTTCGGTCCGAGCAACCGGTGATGATGTGTTGGCCGTCGGGACTGAACCTCGCGCTGTTCACCCTTCCACCCCGCGGCAGCAGGGAGAGAATCTCCTTGCCGGTCATCGGGTCCCAGACCCGCGCTGTTTCATCCTCACCGCCGGAGAGGATGCGTTGGCCGTCGGGACTGAATTCCACAGTACGCAAACCGGCGGTGTGGCCCCCAAATGCCAGAAGTTCCTCGCCGGTCACGGCGTTCCAGACCTTGGCTTCGCCTGGGCCAGCCGCCCAATCACCCGCGCCGCTGACGATGCGTTGGCCGTCGGGGCTGAACGCCGCGCTCCACACGCAATAGCTGTGACCCTTGAGATCCAGAAGTTCCTCGCCCGTTTCCGCGTTCCAAACCTTCACTTGCCCGGGCTGTCTTCCCTGACTCCACGGGCCGCCGGCCGTGAGGATGCGCCGTCCGTCGGGACTGAAGGCCACGCTCAGGACATGGCTCTTGTGCCCTTTGAGGGTGAAGAGCTCCCGGCTCGTCCCCGCGGCCCATACTTTTGCCGTGCCGTCCTCACTTCCGGTAACCATGCGCTGCCCGTCCGGACTGAACGCCACGCTTCTCACCTCTGTCCCGTGCCCGGTCAGCGTTTGTCTGGGGTTGAGACGCGTCTGGAGATAACGATGTTCCCACCCGCGGAGGTTCGGCTGGCACTCGTCGAGGTAATGCTGGGTCAACCCGCCATTCCCGAGTTCGAAGTCGGTCTGCGCCAGCATCATGTTGCTGGCATAGACCAGCCATTCCGAACGCTTCAATAGCTGTTCAGCCCGCTGTTGCGCCGCCTCGGCCTTTTTCTGCTGCGCCATTGCGTGAGTCTGCGCTTCCTGCGCCGCCATCCGCTGTTGGACTTCCGCCTCTCGTGCGCGTGTCGCCTTCACCGCCTGCCAGGCGCTCGCCACCAGGCCGAGGAGCAGGGCTGCCAGCACGGCGGTCGCCGCTGCAAAACCGAACCTGTGCCGCCGGACCGTCTTCTGGAATTCATCCAACAGGCTCGGTGGCCGCGCCATCACGGGTTCGTCGTCCAGGTGCCGCTTGAGATCCGCTGCCAGCCCGTTGGCCGTGTCGTAACGGCGCGTGCGGTCCTTCTCCAGCGCCTTCATCACGATCCAGTCCAGGTCACCCTTGAGCTGCGAACGCAGTTGCAGCGCGCCCGTACCCCGCGCCTGCGCCACCGTGTCGAGATCGGCATCGGCCAGCGTGCTCAAACGCGTGCTGGGCCGCGCCGGCTCCACTTCGCGGATGGTTCGCCGGACGGCGTCGAAGCCCGACTGGATCATCTCTCGCGCGTCAAAGGGCGTCCGGCCGGTGAGCATTTCGTAGAGCAACACACCCAGGCTGTAGATGTCGCTGCGCGTATCAATGTCCAGCCCGCCCATCTCCGCCTGCTCCGGGCTCATATAGGCCGGGGTGCCCAGGAACTGGTGCAACTCGGTGAAGAGCGTCTTGTCCGTGAGCTTCTCCTCGATGGCCTTCGCGATGCCGAAGTCGATCACCTTGGGCACCGGTACTCCGTCGTGCAGCGTGACCAGGATGTTCGAAGGCTTCAGGTCACGGTGGATGATCCCCTTCTGGTGCGCGTGCTGGATGGCACGGCAAACCTGGATGAACAGTTCGAGGCGGTCTCTGGTGATGAGATGGTTCTGGTCGCAGTAATCGGTGATCCGGGTGCCACGGACCAGTTCCATGACGAAGAACGGGCGACCTGCTTCGGTGGTGCCCGCATCGAACACCCTGGCGATGTTCGGATGATCCATCATGGCCAGCGCCTGCCGCTCCGCTTCGAACCGGGCCACGACGGCCCTGGAGTCCATGCCGGGTTTGATCACCTTCAGCGCCACCCGCCGCCGCACGGGCTCGGTCTGCTCGGCGACGTACACCACGCCGCAACCGCCTTCGCCGATCCGCTCCAGGATACTGTAACGTCCGATCCTGGTGCCGATCAGCGCGTCCGGTGCCTCCTCCTGCTCCGGCGTCGCCGATGACACCGGCCTTCCGTCGTCCGGCTCATCGCGAAGGTCGGTGATGAACGCCTCCGCTTCCTCCGAGACCGCCAGCATCTGCTCCACCCGCGCCCGCAACGCCTCGTCACCCGCGCAAGCGCCCTGGAGAAAAGCGGTCCGTTCCCCGGGCGGAAGTTCCCGGGCGTCGAAATAGATGGAGTCGAGGTCTCTCAAGAAAGCGTTCCTTCCTCCATGCGGGGTTGGTGTCCGAAAACGATCAGGTCAACGCAGGAAATCCGGCGGCAGGCGGGCCGTTCGAGGAATTGGATTCCTGCCGCTTCAAGCGCCGGGAAACCGTTCATGGTTTGTCGGGTGCACCGTTTCGGGATGGAGCGGGCTGTTGGGCAATGAGCTCGAAAAGCCTTACCCTGGCCATGGCCCAATGCCGGCGTACGGTCGGTTCGCTGACGCCGAGCGCGTCGGCGATCTGTTGATGCTGAAGGCCGATGAAGTAACGCATCTTCACCACCTCTGCCTTCACAGGATCTTCCCGCGCCAGGGCATCGAGGGCTTCATTCACCAACAGGAGCTTCTCGTCCTCGACCGGCGCGGCGATGCGGGTCTCATTCAACTCCACCCGTTCCTGGTCGCCCCCCCGCTTGAGCTGGCGGTTGCGGCGGGCGCTGTACACCAGGATCCGGCGCATGGCTTCGGCGGCCGAGGCAAAGAAGTGCGCCCGGTTCATGAACTTCATGCCCTCCGCACCGCCCAGCCGCAGGTAGGCTTCGTTCACCAGCGCCGTCGGTTGCAGGGTGTGCCCGGGCCGCTCGGAAACCATCTTCTGCACCGCGATGGCCCGCAGTTCGGCATAGACCTGATTGTAGAGCTGTTCGAGGGAAACGGGATCTCCCCCGGTGGCCTTTACCAGCAGCTCGGTCACGTCGTTCACGCATTTGGACTTTTCCGGTCGCCCGACGAAAGAGCCATTCCAAAAGCCGAGCTCAAGAATTGTAAAATAGGCTGATCGTTTTGGCCGGCGGACGACGCATGTACGCGCGTCGGCCCCGAAAGCAAATGCCTATGAATCTTCCAAGCCATCGGACCGTTGCGGGCGAGCGCAGCAAAGCTCGGGTTCTCTCGTGGCTTGTCTTCGCGCTCGTTGCGGGCTGGTGCCCTTCCAGCCATGCCCAATGGATCACGCAAACCAACATCCTCAGGCCCGGCTGGAACTCGGTATTCCTCCACGTCAGTGCCTCCCACACGAACGTCAACAGCCTGATCAACGCACTCGATCCCATCGATGAGGTCTGGCTCTGGACCCATGACCTTCCGCCCGGGCTGGCCCTCGCCACCCCGCCGGACCCCACGCCCAGCAGCCAGTGGAGCAAATGGACCAAGCTCGAAGGTCCCAATTCCGTCCTGAAGTCCCTGCCTGCCAATGCCGCCCTGCTCGTCAAGGCTTCGGCCAACTTCAACTGGAGGGTCAAGGGTCGCCCGGTCGCGCCCAACTATCGATGGACCCTGACCGGCTTGAACTTCGTTGGGTTCCCCACGGCCTCGTCCGCGCCAAACTTCGAGGCATTCCTCCGCCCCGACGCGCAGGCGTTGGACTGGAAGCTGAGCTCGGAGATCTTCCGTTACCAGGGCGGCACCCTCGGCGCCACCAACCCGATAGACGTGTCGGCCATCCTGCAGCGCAGCGTTCCGGTGGTCCGCGAACAGGCCTACTGGATTCGCGCCGGCGAACCCACGAACCAGGTCTACAACCACTACTTCGGTCCGTTTCAGGTCACTGGCAGCGACGCCAGCGGCCTGCGCTTCGGCGACACCCAGGGTCAGGCCCGGCTCCATCTCAAGAACATGACGAAGGGCCCCCTCACGGTGACCCTCAACGAGGTGGCCTCGGAGACGCCGCCCACCGGCACAGCCCCGGCGCTCCTGCCGCTCATGGTGCGCGGGCCGATCAACACCACCAATCTTACGTTCGGCTATTCCAACCTCACGAGCAGTCCATCCTCGTGGAGCCTCACGCCCAACGGCCAGCCGGGTTCCGAGGTGGAGATCATTCTCGGCGTGGATCGTTCGCAGATGGGCGGCGCGGCAGGTACCACGTTCGCAGGTGTGTTGCGCTTCACCGACTCGCTCGGGTTGACCCGCGTCGAGATCGGGGCCTCGGCCACCACGGCCTCGCGCGCCGGCCTCTGGGTCGGCAACGCCGTCGTGGACAACGTCAGCCAGTATCTGAAGCCCTACACCAAGGCCACCAACGTCGCCCACTTCCATCAGCGCCTCAATGCGCTGGGCCTGACCTCCGGGAGATCATCCCTCCCGGTAGCGCTCAGCCAGGACGGACATCGTTACGAATGGGACACCAATACCACCCGCATCCTGGTGTTTGGTGGTGCCGAGAACAGCAAGGGTCAGTATCTGGCGGACGGCCCGATCCTGGTGGCACCGGATCGCGTGGCGCGGCCGTTCCCCCTGCGTTTGATCGTGCACCATGACGGCACCCGAACCCGGCTGATGCAGCGCGCCTATCTGGGGCGGAACAGCAGTTCCAACCAGGTCGTGGCGGCGCGGCAAGCGGTGGTGGCCGGCGACCTGGCCAACGCCCGTCGCCTGAGCGCGGTGCATCTGCCCACCTCCGATGCGAACGGCGGTCCCTGGAACCTCACCGGGACGATGCAGCCCGGCGCGAGTCTCGAGACCACGGTGGACATTCCCTTTGATGACCAGGCCTCCAATCCGTTCCTCCACTCCTTCCATCCGGATCACGACAACATCGACAACCGGGACGACACGTTCCAGGAGCAGTTGCCCAGCGGCAAGGAATCCTACGACCTGAGGCGCCTGATGACCCTGAACTTTACAGTGCCCGGCAATGATTTCGACAGCCGCACCCGCAGTGGCACCAGCCTGACGGGAAGCTATGCCGAGACCGTCTCGTACCGCGCGGCCGACACCGTCCTGAAGCAGTTCAATGTCCTCGGTACATTCAGCCTCACCCGCGTCACCGACACCGCCGAGTACGCCCAGTAAATCGCCTGTTCACCCTGACCGAACCCCTTTCTCAACCGCACTCACACGACCATGAAAACCACTCCGACCTGTCTTGATCCCTCCCGAAGCTCCGGCCATGGCAACGCGGCAGGCCTCCCGCCCGCAATCGGCACCGTGGCGCCGCGAAGGCGCGACCGCGACCGCGGTCTCTCTTTCGCGCTGCTGACCTTGTTGGCGATCCTCGGTCTTGCCGGCCGCGTCGCCGCGCAGGCCCTCGTCCCGGATCGGCTGTCGTTCCAGGGCTACATGGCGGATGCGAATGGCGTCCCGTTGGGTTCGAACGTGCCGGTGAATCTTCCCGTGGTCTTTCGCATCTTCACCGGGCCGACGGGAGGGACGAACACCTGGAGCGAGCGGCAGGTTGTCACCTTTGACAAGGGCTACTACAGCGTCCTGCTCGGACAGGGGGCGGCGGTGGCGGGGGAACCCTCACCCCTGTTGAGCGCGATGGTAATCAGCACCGGCGGCAATGAGCTCTACGTGGAATCCACGGTCACCATCAGCGGCTCCGACGCGAGAATCCTGCCCCGCATGCGGATGCTCCCCACGCCGTATGCGTTTCTGGCCACCCGGGCGCTGCGCGCGGACTCGACGTTGCGGGCGGACTCAGCCGTGCGCGCCGACTCGGCGACCACGGCGACATCGGCGACCAATCTCTCCGGAACTTTGCCGGCCACGCAATTGTCCGGCACGCTGACGCAGGCACAAATCCCCAATTTGGATGCCGGGAAGCTCACGACCGGCACGTTGGGCAACGGTCGACTCAGCAGCGCCATCGCCCGCCGCGACCAACCCAACGTCTTCACCGAGCTTCAATCGTTTCTCGGCGATCAAAATGTCTTTGGCAACAGCGTGATACAGGGCCGTTCAATAGTATTTGGCAGCCAAACGATCATGACCAACCAGACCGTCGGCAACAACCTGGTAGTCACGAATAATCTCGTTGTGGTGAAGGGCAACCTTAGCGTCTCGAATAATCTCATCTTGGGGTCGAGCGGGCAGCTTAAGGCGGCAGGGGGTGACGAGAGTCTCCGGATCGTGAGAGGGCTGGTCAAGTTGACCGATGACGGAAATTTTACCCCGTTCCCCTACGGAGCTGCCGGGACGACCAACGCCTTCAGCGTGGTGCGAACCCCCAACGGCAATTACCGGATCACGTTTCAACCTGCTTTCAACGGGGAGCCTTCGGTCACGGTGTGTCCAATCTTTAGCACCAGCTTCGGTCCCAACCCGGACGACGCTTTCGCGCAAATCAGAGGACTGACTTCTTCGTACGTGGATATCAACTTCCTGAAGGCGAATGTGGGTGCCGGAATCAGACTTCCATTCAGCTTCATCGCAGTAGGCCCACGTTGAACCAGGGGTTGTCGCCACCTGAGCTTCCCATGCGTCTTCCACTTCGTCCTCCACAGGCTGGCGCGATGTCGCTTGGTCCGTTGGCCAAATGGCAGGGCCAAGGCGCTCCTTCCACCCATCTTGCAACGCTCTGTCCAACCCATGAAACATTCAAGATTCTTCGGGACCCTGCTCTTGGGCGCGCTGTCGCTCCTCAACGCCGTGGGCCAGCAGCTCCCGCTGATCAACGACCCGGCCACCACGCCGTACAACTTCCAGTCCCGGCGTGGCGTGCCCATCTCCAACACCACCAACGTGCCACCGGGCTCCGATGGCCGTGCGCCAGGTCCGGTGCCCGGCCCACTGGGCACGCTCCATCAGTTTCAAGGGCTGATGACCCTGGGAGGCACGGTGACCAACATCACCGGAGCCACCAATGCCTCCGGCGTCCGCCTCCTGACCGCGACGCGCACCCGCCTGGGCGCCCCGTTCCAGGGCAGTTCGTTTGCCTATCTGTTTGGTGAAGTCATCCCGCCGCCGAGCACCG
>CAZDYB010000220.1:0-7400 GCA_964509045.1 uncultured Akkermansia sp. | reverse complement strand
AGGAAAAGTCTTGAGCCGGAACCGCGACATCCCCATTTTCTCGCACCTCAGTGCGCGCGTGGCGGAATTGGCAGACGCGCTAGATTCAGGTTCTAGTGGGGAAACTCGTACAGGTTCAAGTCCTGTCGCGCGCACCATCTCTCCCGGTCCTCCAACTACCTCCCGGCCCTTTCCTTCGTCCCTGAGGTTGCCCGCACCTTCGACTCCGGGATGCACGGGTCGGCACCCGGAAGCCTGTCCCTCATGGATCCCCTCCCCCTTCGTAGCGTCGTGACTTCGTGTGAGAGGAATCCACCGAGCCTCTCCCCTCGAATACACCCCTCGGACAAGGACGGGCTGGTACCTGCCTACCACAGCGGACACAGAGAACCCAGAGGGTGGAGCGGCGAGGGGCGCTCGCCGTCTCAATGGGACGGCGACCGGAGATCGCCGCTCCGTGGATTTCACGCGAAGCCGCCACGAACGCGAAGGATACAGAGGGCGGGACCGGTGCATCCCGAAGTCGTTGACGAGCAAAAGGGGGCGAACCCCGTGTGCCAATGAGTTCTAATCGTACTCCCCAATCCCGCCCTCCCGTTCTCCCTCACGGCCTTGGAAGATCCGCCCTGGGCGCTTCCAACCGACGCCGCTCAGCAACCCGGGCAAACGGATAGTACACTGCCATCGCGATCACGATCGAGGCCACCCCCCAGACCGCCGCCCGCCAGTCACCACCCGTCGCCAGGTAATGTCCAATGACCGGCGGCGTGGTCCACGGGACGTTGATGAACGGCTTCCGGATCCAACCCCAGTCCATCAACAGATAGGAACCAGTGGTCAGGATCAGCGCATTGATCACATACGGCACCATGAACACCGGATTCAACACGATGGGCAGGCCGTAGAAGATCGGTTCGTTGATCTGGAAGACCTGGGTCGGCAGCGACATCCGACTCACCTTGCGCAACCCCGCATCCCGTGAATTGAGCAGCACCAACGCCAGCGCAATCGTCGCTCCCGTCCCACCCACGTTCACAAACGTGGTGAAGAATCCGTTCGCCGTGATGTACGGCAACGGCTGTCCCGCCGCAGCCGCCTTCACGTTCGCCGCCAGGTACTCCATGAAGAACGGCAGGACAATCGCATCCAGCGCGTTGTCCCCGTTGATTCCCATCGACCACAGCAAGGTCACCAACAACGCATACACCAGGATCCCGGGAAGCGTGCCCAACGCGAACAGCAACGGCTCGAACGCATGCTGTACCCGCTCGTTGATGTCGAACCCGAAGACGAACCGCACCAGCCAGAAGATCCCCACCAGCGTGACCATCGGGGTCAGGGACAGGAACGATTCCCGAACCGCCTCCGGCACCCCATCCGGCATCCGGACCACCACATTGAGGTCGGTCATGAACTTCTGCACCCGAACCGATACAAGCGCGACCAGGATCGCCGTGAAGAGTCCCTGTGATCCCAACCGATCCATCTGGATCACCTGCTCCTTCATGTCGATCTGGATCATCAGGAACACCAGCGTCGCCATCGAAGCACTGACAAACGACTCCTGCCCAAATCTCTTTCCCAGGTCATAGGCGATCCCAAAACAGACAAACACCGCCAGCAGACCGAACGTTGCCGTGATCGGTACGTTCAACAACGGCAGGTAAGGCTCCATCCGCTCTTCCCAACCCGGCACAGGCAGGTTGGCAATCACCATGAACAATCCCCCGATGATCGTCAGGGGCACCACCGACACCATCCCGGAGCGGATGGCCGACATGTAGATGTTGTCGCTCAACGCCGTCAGCAACGGCATCAGCACCCGGTTCAGGAATCCTGCCCTTGCCTGCATGTCAGTCCTTTCAAACCGTCGAACCCGCCATCCCCAGTCGCTTTCCCATATAGATGCATCCGTCCATTCCCTCACCCACCCGGATCAACTCCTGAAACCCCAGCTTTCGGTAAAACCCCTGCGCCGGCCCATTCATCAGGCTCACCCCAAGGTGCGCCCCCGGCGAACCCCGTCGCGCCAGCAGTGCCATCACCTGCTCCAGCATCGTCCGACCCAACCCCCTTCCCTGCGCCCGTTCCAGAAGGTCGATGTGCAGATGGGATGGATAAAGCTCATAAGGTTCCGGGCAGTAGTAGTCCGGGAAATGATATCCATGATGCACCTGCTCCACGCGGCTCCACGCCAGGGGATCTCCCGTCGGATCGGGAAACCGTTCGCACAGGCGGGGACGCCATTCCCGGTCGTAGCGTTGATAAAACTGCTTCGAATCCATGGCTCCCAACGCATACCCACAGATCCCCGCGGCATCCTCCAGGATCAACGCCAGTTCTGGCTCATATTCCAGATACGGTCCCACGAACACGCGACCCAGTGAATCCGGATCCTCACGGTAGAACGGCTCACCGTCCTGGCCGAAGTTCCCGGTCTTGAGACACACGTGATACGCCCCGGCCTCATCTCCAGGCCTCGCTGATCGGATCTTGAATCCTTCCATGGCTGATTCCTCGTCGGGTGACCCGGGCTTACTTCGGTGACGGTGCGACCGGATGCATCGAGCCGTCCGGTTCCAACACCAGCAACGATTGGAGGCGTGCCACCCATCCACCCCGATAGGTCTTGGGCAGGTGATGATCGGATCGGAACGACTTTCCCCGGTTCGCCGGATCCCGATGGAATGTCACGAACCGGTCGAACAGGTCCAGTTCCTCGCGCAATTCCCAAAGCCGTCGCAGCAGGGCGTAGAACAAGGGACGCTCGATCACCCCGCTGATCCTCACGCACAGGTCCCGCAACTGCACCGCCGCCATCCGGACGGATTCCACTCCGGCATGCCACCGGGCCGGATCCGTGGCCAACACCGCCGCCATCGACTCCAGCAGGGCTTCCGCCTCGGCTCCCTCTTCGTACGGCAGGTAATGGCAATCCGTGAACCGCACCAACTCCTCCAGCTGGATCGGTTGATCCGGCGTCCGGAACTGCTTCAGCCATCCAGCCAACGCCTCAAGGTACTCCGTCCGGGCATCCCACTCACCCGCCCCGTTCACCCACGCCCCCAGGGTCCGCAGCGGGACGTGATTCAGCGGAAGTTCATTGTTCGGGTTGGTCAACACGCCGCGGATCCGCGTCTTCAACTCCCGGGGTCGTCCCGAGTAAGGCCCACAATAAAACCGGCGGCCGTCGTAATCGTTGGCATGGAGATTGTCCCAGATCATCGGCGGACGCCGCAGCAACACGGTCAACTCCTCCACATGCGCCTCCGTGATCTCCCGGGAGATGATCTCCGGCCCCGTCCAGAAAACGTCGATCCCCAGATCCAACTCGCGCCCCACCGTCTCCAGGTATCCTTCCCCGCCCAGTCCACCCGCCGCCATCCGCCCGCAATACGGCGTCGGACAAAACAGGAAACGCCCCGTCCCACCCCGCGATACCAGCCACTCCCGAACCGCATGGGTCACCCCGCATTGCGCCGATGCAAAACTGCCCCACCGCTCCCGATCTTCCGGGCGCATCCGGTCCGGGATGTCATCGAAGAGCAGGCAGAAATCCCGACATCCCATCTCCAACAGTTGGCCGAAACGCGCCTGCAACGCCGCCAGATCCGCCGGATCCGAATAGCGGATGTCGAGGCCGGGGCCGATGGCATGGACGAAACGGATCCCCCGGTCGGAGCAGGTCCGGATCAATTCCTCCAACTCCTCCCGCATCCCCGGTCCGTAGGGCTCGCGCCAGATCGACCGGTGATGCGGATCGTCCTTCGGAGCGTACAGGTACGTGTTCAACCCCCATTCCTGCATCCAGTCGAACAACTGGAAGCGCTCGGCCCGGGTCCAGGGCTGTCCGTAAAATCCCTCGATGACTCCGGCCAGGAACTCGTGGCTTGGATGTGTTTCCATTTCCGCCCTTGCCGGGCCCGGGAGGCTGGGCTGAAAGCGGTCCGCTTCGCAAGTCATGCATCCGGTCCGGAGCGGCGACGTTGGGTCACCGGTGGCGCGTGACAAGCAAGACGGTGCATCCCAACGCCTCCATGCCCCTTCGAACGCGAAGCGTCCTGCCCACGATTTCGTTCAGTACCCGGCTGAAGACTCCGGGGGTGTTGCGACGAGGGATTTGGCTGAAAGCCGAGGCGCAAGCGACGAGTCCCGCGGTGCGGGATAGGAAGACCTTCCATCCCCGGTCCTTTCCCGGTTGCATAAAGTCACTTTGCGCCGCAAAGATACTTCCAATGGACCCGCGTTCAGCGCTGGAGCAGTTGGAGACCATCCGGATTCTCATGGAACGGTCCGCCCTGTACCGGCGTGCACTCGGTCCCATCTGTCTGGCGGCCGGAAGCCTCGGCAGCCTCGCTGCACTGGGAGCGGTCTTCACCGGCATGGATTCCTCCATCCAGTTCGCCGGTTGGTGGCTCGGCACCGCCTTCACCGGGTTCGGAGCCGCGCTGGTCATCGCCCGCCGCCAGGCGATCCGGGAGGGCGAACCCTTCTGGTCACCACCCACACGCCGGGTATGCACCGCCTTCCTTCCTCCGCTCACCGCAGGCGCCTTGTTGTCGGTGCCGTTCCTGCTGGGTGAGGACTGGGCGCGTCGCGTGGTGTGGCTGTTGCCAGCCCTCTGGATGATCCTCTACGGCTGCGCACTGCACGCCGCCGGATTCTTCATGCGACGCGGCATCCGCCTCTTGGGCTGGAGTTATCTCATCGGCGGAGCCGCCCTGCTGCTCTGGTGGACCTGTCCGCTCAACCAGTTTCCGCCCGTGACCCATGCGCACCTGGCCATGGGACTGGGTTTCGGCCTGGGCCATCTGGCCTACGGAATCTACCTGCACTGGACCGAGCGCCTGAGCCCGCCGTGAACCCCGTGCACCTGCTCCAGCTCGACCGGGTCATCCACGAAAAGGTGCGGCTCGCCATCATGTCCATGCTGGCCGCGACCCCCGAACTTTCGTTCACCGAACTGCGCGAGACCCTCAAACTCACCGACGGCAACCTGACCAGCCACATCCGCACCCTGCAGGAGGCCGGCTACCTCGCCGTCACCAAGGCCTATCAGGATTCCCGCCCACTCACCACCTGCTCCCTCACCACGGCCGGCCGCAAGGCCTTCGCCGATTACCTGCATCACCTCGAACAGGTCGTCCACGAGGCCCGTTCCGCACTCTGACCCTTTCCGCCCTTGAACAAGTCTTTCCTGTCACGGTCCTTAAACTTTGTAATGCAAAGCTTCTCATGAAGATCCTTCGCGCCTCCCATCTCGGCTGGTGTTTCGGTGTTCGTGATGCCGTCCGCGACGCCTCCCTCGCCGCCTCCTCCGGACCCGTCACCGTCCTCGGTGAACTCGTCCACAACCCCACCGTCATCGAGTCCCTCCGCTCCCGCGGTGTCCTCACCCGGTCGGATCCATCCGATGTCCCCACCCGCCGGGTGCTCATCACCGCCCATGGCGCCTCGCGACGACGCATTGCATCGCTGGAAGCCATGGGACTCGAAGTCACCGAAACCACCTGCCCCCTCGTCCACCGCGCCCACGCCGCCCTCGACGCCCTGGTCCGTCAGGGATGCCATCCGGTGATCATCGGCCAGGCCCAACATGTCGAGGTCCGCGGCCTCGCCGAGGATCATCCCGGATGCGACATCGTGCTGAACGAAGCCGAGATCGATGCCCTGGAAGCCCGTCCCCTGTTCGGTGTGGTGAGCCAGACCACACAACCGATCGCCCGGGTCCGGCAGTTGGTGGAACACCTGAAACGACGTTTCCCGCAGTCCGAGATCCGCTTCCGCGACACGGTCTGTCAGCCGACCAAGGACCGACAACAAGCGGCGGAAGATCTGGCCCGGCAATGCACGGTCGTGGTGGTGGTGGGCGGACGTCACAGCAACAACACCCGCCAACTCTCCGCCACCTGTGCGCGCGGTTGTGCCCGGGTGCATCAGGTGGAAGGGCCGGATGACCTCGATCCAAACTGGTTCAAGCCCGAAGACGTCGTGGGATTGACGGCGGGAACCTCAACGCCGGACGAAACCATCGAGGCGGTTTCAGGCCGGTTGACCTTGCTGTCGCAGGAGCACTGCCAGCAGGCTTGACGGGCGGGGGTCGATTCCTAGGCTGGCGACCATCACCGGAAGCCTTGCCAGACCGCGGTTGAACCATGGCCGCAGGCGATGGTTTCCGGCCAATGGAAGTCGCGCATGAGACCCAGACGCACCCCTGCTCCCCCCATCCGGGCCTTCACGCTGATCGAGTTGCTCGTGGTGATCGCCATCATTGCCATCCTGGCCGGCATGCTGTTGCCCGCCTTGGCCAAGGCAAAGGAACAGGCGCTCCGGACCCAGTGCATCAACAACCAGAAACAGATCCTGTTGGCCCACATGATGTATGTCGGGGACAACAACGATCACATCGCCCCACCGAACTGTGGCGGGGCGGCGGGAGCCGCGAACCCGGCGTTGCCGGCAGGTTGGCTCTACAAGCCGGGAGCTGCCCTGGCCGTCTCCACCAACTTTCCCGGCCCCGTCAACGGCCTGTTCTATCGGACCCTGCAGAACCGCAAGATGTACCTGTGTCCCAGCCACAAGACCAACACGCTGGCCTGGCGTTCCAGCACCATCAAATTCACCAGCTACCTGATGAGCGGCGTCGTGATCGACAGCCGTTCGAGCTTCGACTGGACCGCGGGAGCCCAGGGCAGGACGTTCAAGGTCAGCAGCTTTCAGCCCACCGACATGATCTTCTGGGAGACCGATGAAAAGGACCCGGGCTATTTCAACGACGGTTCCTCCAGTCCTTCAGAAGGCTTTTCGCGCCGACACAACACCGGGGCCGTGGTCGGGCTGATCGGAGGGCACGTCGAGTATCTCAAGTGGCAACGCTACTACCAGTTGTTGGCGGAAAACTCCCGGAACAGTCTCTGGTGCTTTCCCAACTCCCGGAACGGACGCTGATCCATGAATCGTCCCATCCGCTTCCATGCATCCCTGCTCCTGCTGCTGATCGGCGCCCTGTGCGGTTGCACCCAGAGCGAACCCACTCCCGAAGCCGGACTTCAGGAACTTCAGACCGCATTCCCCGGGACCGCAGGCAATCCGGCGCTGGAACTCGCCATCGCCGCCGCCCGGACCAATGACCTCGGCGTGGGTGTAGTGGCGTTGCAGGACGTCAAACGGACCGAAGGCCTGTCCGCCCAGCAATTGCAGTCGGTGGAACAGGCTTCCCAGGCACTCACCGCCGAACTCCTCCGACGCGCCGCCGCCGGCGACCCCCGGGCGAAGGCCGACCTCGAACTGATCGAACGTTCTCGGTCGCAATAGGCGCGAAAGGGAACCCAACCCTCAGTCCAGGACACATCAACCTGAAAATGGCTGATGAAACCACCGATGCCACGGATGACATTGATGGACAGGGACTTGAAGTGAAC
>CAZDYB010000219.1:0-7400 GCA_964509045.1 uncultured Akkermansia sp. | reverse complement strand
CCTGAAGAGACTCACCGTTGGGTGACTCCATGCCGGTGATGGAATGGCTCATCTTCTCCGCGTCTCCGCGTCTCTGCGGGAGTAGTTTTCCATGTTTAAACCGCATGGATCCGGCCCGGAGGCTCCCTACGCGAGATTGCACGTTGCGGAATCCGCACTCACGGGCCAATCCCCGGCAAGCCGCCACTTGCTCTTCGTTCACGTCGATGTCTGTGGGGTCGAAGTCGGTTTTCATGATGTCTTCCTGGAGCGAGTCGCTTCCAACAGGTCATGCGACGTTTCGCATTCAAAAGGCCCAGGAAGTTTTGGATAAGTTCCGGAGGCTTGGTTCCGGCCCATTTCGACCTTCCGCCAGGCCCGGGCGTACTGCCACCAGCGCTGGGCCGTGGTCAGGGAAACACCCAGGGCGCCGGCCGCTTCTTCCAGGGACAGTCCCACGAAATGGAGGGAGCAATGGAGTCAGTCCCGAATTTTCGACATTGTGTCGGGCAGGCTGGGAGCCAAACCCGTCATGTCGGGTCGGCTCACCGGCCTCCTCCCCAGGCGCCTGGCCGCCACCGCCATCACTCACTCCCGGCTCCCATACCCCGTCACCCTTCCAACATCTCCCGCCACGTCCCGGATCAGGATGTCCTTGAAGCACCCTTGGAACCTGTTCCCACGCCGTCGATGCGAACCCCATGACTATCCGGCGCAACGGTCCGAGACACTCCACGACCTTTCCGCAGCAGCACCTTTGTCAAATTTATGGGACCGACCCCATTGCCCCGGGCCCCATTGCCTCACTCCCTGGCGCGCGCCTTCTCGACGAGCCAGAAGTGCTGGTCCATCACCACACAGGCGAGCTTGAACAGATACTCATACGAGCCGTGGGTGCCCACGAAGGACTCCTTCGTCGCGTCGGGGACGACATAGGTGACGCCCCTCAGATCGTAATCCAGCCCCTTCAGGTAGCGCGTGGACCCGCTGATGGCATCATCCGCGTCCCGCAGCATCTGGGCGGGGTCCCCGGTCCGGGCCCAATCCCGCTGGTCCTGGGCCTGGTGCCGGAGCGTGTGGTGATCGACGCCGGTGAACTCGCGCGTCTGCGCATTCGCGGTCGGCCGGTAGCCGAATCCCACCCAGCCAGGAGGGACACGGGTCACGATGTCGGTGTGGTTGATGTGCGGAAACGTCTTCTCGCCGAGCGCCCGGTCATAGGCCTGGACGAAGGTCTCATCCCCGACCCGGGGGGTTCCGTACGTGTAGACCGCGCGCACGTTGCAGTTCATCTCCAGCCTCAGGCGGAGGGCGACCAGTTGCGCCAAGGCGGCCCCGAGGCTGTGGCCCGTCACCCAGATCTCCTTCTGCCCCACGTCGCGTAGCGCGAGGCTGTTGGTGATGTCGGGCCAGACGTCCTGCATGGACGCCGCGAATCCCCGATGGATCCGCCCCGGCGCCCAACCGGCCGACTCCTTCAGGAAGTCCGCGTCGGTCCGGAAGTTCCGGAGGCTGGAAGTGCCCTTGAAGGCCAGCACGAGGCGCCCCTTCATCTCGGTGAGGAACGCCCGGGTGTCGGTGTCCGGGGCCTGCAACAATTTCGTGCCGGAATAGCCCCAGGTCCGCAGCTGGCGTTTCACGAGGTCCCCGTTGTTCTCGGCCTTCCCGGCCCCGGGATTCCGCTCGCCCACCCAGTAGGCAAGGTTGGACATCTCCGCCATCCAGACGGCGTTCAGGTTCGTGTACCCGGCGGCGGAGTCGACGAACGGGATGCGGTGGATGGGCACCATGTCGCCGCGGCCGTACCGGAGCGTGTTGGCCCGCCGCCCGAAATCGTGGAGTTCGGCAAGGCTGGCAGCGGTCTTCCCACCGTCGTCCCAGTTGGGCGCGATCAGGATCGAACTCTTGTAGGCCCGCTGCAGCTCCTTCAACACCCGCGCGTCTTCCGCGCCGACGAGGATCGGATACTTGGTGTTGATGATGTAATGGAGGAAGGCGCTCTGGACCTCCTTCGGGCCGTGCCCCAGTCGGTCCTGGAACAGCATCAAAGTCTCCGCCAACGCCGAGTTTGTCTTGCCGCCCGTGGGATTGCGCTGTTGCTCGAGGCACCTGAGGAACCGGCTCGCGTCCGCAGGCTGGGCCAACCGCATCTTCGAGTACAGGCCGGCAACGTGATTGAAGCCCCGGAGGGTCAGGCCCTTTTCCTCCCACTGCGTGACGCGGGAGGCCGTGTCGCAGGGCTCGCGGGATGCCGACAGGGCGGCCGGGGTCCACGCGAGCACCAGGGACACGGCGAGGAGCGCCCACAGGGGTTGGGTCAGGGTCATGGGGGAGTGGGTCGAGGGTCTGCGGACGAGTAAGGGTTCCCGGGCGGCGGCGTGGCGTAGGCGGAAACGGGGGCCGTCGGGTCCGGCAACTTCACGCGCCGCGCCTTGCCCTTGGTATCCCCGACCACCATCCCCGTCGCGACCCAGATGTCGAACTGGTCGCGCATGAGCACGCTCCAGGGCATGAGGTAGAAGCCCTCGTCGCCGTAACGCCTGCCCCAGGAATTGACGATGAGCGCGCCCTCGGGGCGATATCCGATGAGGGTGAGGAAGTGTCCCTCGGTGGTGGGGCGGTCGCGCAGCGCGCGGAACTGGGCGGGGTGGGTCTCGAGCGGTCCCTTGATCTCGAGGTAGCCTTCGCGGAGCAGGATCCCCACGAAGACCGGCAGCCCGGCCGACAGCGCCGAGCGCACCGCCTTCCGGCTGGTGCAACGTTGGTAGCCCTGGATGCGGATCCGTTCCCCGGCGCGGAACGCCTTCGCCGGGGGGCGCTTGTGGTACAGCTTGCCGATGAACGGCCACAGATCACGCGGACAGATCCCCTCCTGGTGGAGGGTCTTCATCACCGTGCGCGAGTACACGCCGATGTTCTGGCCCAGCGTCCGTTCCCTGCGGCGGGCGTTCCACCAGACGAAGAGCGGCGAATGCTCGCGGGCCTGCTCGGGATGGTACATCCGCAGCAGGACCTCGATCAGGTTGGACGCGGCAAAGCCGCAGCAGGCCTGGGACTTCCTCTGGTTCTCGACCGGGTAAAGGTACTCCCGCAGGTCGACCCGGTCCCGGCAGGGACCGCACTTGTAGACTTGGTCGCGATCGTCCTTCGGATCCTGGCAGATGCTGCCGCCGGCGGTCGGGGCCTTCGGTGCACGACGGATTGGCTTCTTCATGGTTCCGGAGCGGGTGACAGCCCAGTATCCGCGGGTGCCGGGTGAGGGTCCATTGCCAAATCCCGGATGTGTCGCAACCCGATGGGAATGTCCCCACGGACCTCATGCCGCGACGCGGTGCCATCGGCAGCCCTTCCATCACTCCCTCCCGGCTCCCAAACCCTTCACGCTTCCAGCATCTCCGGCCACGTCCCGGATCAGGATGCCCTTGAAGCGCCCTTGGAACCCGTTCCCACCCCGTCGATCCGAACCACATGACTGTCCGATGCAGCGGCCTGGGACACCCCATGACCTTCCCGCGGCGGCAGCTTTGTCAACTGTATGGGACTGACCCCATTGCCTCACACCGTCCAAACGTGATTGGGCCGCGTGGGCACCGTCAACCCGTCGTTGAGGGCGACATACATTCCAGGCTTGCGGCGGCGTGATACGCTCCAGCCGTGCCGCCGGAGAATCTCGCCGATGGTGCTGCGGGCCGGGGGCGACTCGATGCCATGCTTCACTTCCAAAACCTTGTGCAGCTTCTTGGGCCCCCAAGTCCGATGCAGCCGACGCTCGGCCAGAATCAAGGCTTCCACTGCCGTATAGGTCCGTTGCGGAAACTGGTGCGGACGATGACTGCGAACCGCCAACCCCTTCAAGCCATCCGCAGCATAGCGTTCCAAATGTTTATAGCCGGTCTTGCGGCTGATGCCAAACTGCTTGCACAGTTCGCTCACCGCAAAACGCGCACTCTGCGCCAACCTCACAAAACGAGTAATTTCTTCCATCGGAGTTACATTCTTCCAAGACATATTGTCTGGAAGTGTAACCCATCACTCCGGTTCGAACCATTGACCTCTATGGCGCACGATAGCCATCAATAGACAAGCCGGCGTGACGGAATGCCCGGTCGTGGAACATGCTGGAAATTGGCATGACCTGAAATGGCACACCGTAATGACGAACTCCGATCATCGGCCGTCGCGGGGTAGCCGCGGCTCGAGGGAGATTGGACCGGGTCAGCGGCGCGCGGCCCTGGTGCTGCGACCGGACTGGTGCAGCACCACCGAGCCGCCGTCGACGGCGAACTCGAGCTGGGCATCGACCACCGTCAGGTAGAACAGCGTCTCGGATTGCGGGAAGATCGGGTTCCTGCCCTGGCCGGTGAGCTGCGCGCCGAGGTTGCCCTCGTCGAGCGTGATGGTGATCGTGACCGTGGGTGCCAGCTCGTAGATGCCGACGTACTTCTCGAGCCTGGCGACCGGCAGCGTGATCTCCTTGCGCTCCGACGGCAGCGTCACGCTGTCGCCGTGCATGAGCGCGCCCAGCTGGCCGGCCAGCGCGTCCGGCACCAGGCCGTTCACGTTCGACAGCACGATCACTGTCGTCTTTGAATCCGGGTAGTACGCCAGCTGCGTGTTGAAGCCGTCGATACCGCCGCCGTGCGCGATTCGGCGCCGGCCGTTGACGAGCGTCGATCTCAGGCCCAGGGCGTAGTCGTTCTTGAACGGCGTGATCATGCGATCGAGCGACGCCTTCGACACGATCTTGCCCGCAAACAGCGCCTGTTCCCACTTCAACAGATCATGCGTCGTCGAGTAGAGGGCGCCGGCGGCGTGCGGAATCGACATGTGCAGGTAGCCGGCATTGGCGTAGCCGCCCGGCGCCCTGACATAGCCGCTGGCGCGGCGCTTGATGATCGCCGTGTTCGAGTCGTAGCCCGAATCGCTCATCCCGGCCGGCGCCAACAGGTTCTCGGTGACGAACGTTTCGTAGGTCTGCCCGCTGACCTTCTCGATGATCGCGCCGAGCGCGAGGTAGCCGGAGTTGCTGTATCTCATCTGCTCGCCCGGGCCGAAGTCGAGCGGCCGGTCGCGAAACGCCGTCACCGCCGCATCGGCCGATCGTGCACTCAGCTTGACAGTGGCGTAGTCGGGCGAGGCCGTGAAGTTCGGAATGCCGGCGGTATGCGTGAGCAGGTTGAAGACAGTGATGCGATCCCACGCCATGGGCGAGTCTGGCAAGTAGCTCTTCACGCGGTCGTCAAGCTTCAGCTTGCCGCGCTCTTCGAGCAGCAGGATCGCCGCTGCCGTGAACTGCTTGGTGACCGACCCGAGACGAAACTTGGTCGCCGGTGTGTTCGGGATGTCCCACTCGACATTCGCCAGCCCATAGGCCTTGTCGAGAACGACGGCACCGTCGCGCGCCACGAGTACGGTGCCCATGAAGGTGCCGGCCGACACGTGGCTCTGGATCACCTGCTCCATCCGCGCCGTGTCTTGCGCGTAGGCCGCGGAGGTCAGAAGCAGGAGGGCAAATGCGAAAGCTGTGATTCTCGCTACCATGCCGGGGAATATACTGGAGGTCGGGAGCATCGGAACAGGAGGGAAATAGTTCCTCACCGCAGTCATCCGTAGAGTGATAGGAATTTGCTTTCTGGATGCTCCGCGGTTTAACAGTTCCTCCCGAGTGGAATTCATGGCTACAGAGTTTTCAGAAACGCAATCAGCGCCGCTTTGTCTTCTGGCGAAAGGTCCAGGCCGAATTCGTGGCCTTTGACGGCGCGGGTCTTGGTGGAGGGCGGACCTTTCCAGCCGGTGGGGACATAGGTGTCGTTGGTGCGCGCGGGGTTGAACCAGTCCTCCAGCGTGGCGCAGGAGCCGTTGTGCTCAAAGGGGCCGCGATACCAGAGTCCTAGGAGCGACGGGACCTTGTAGAAGCCGGTGCCCCGGCGCGTGCGTGTGGCGAGTGTCGGATCGGTGCCGACGGACCTGGACATGAGGTTGGTTCCTTCGGGATGGTTTTCCGGCGCATTGAAGCCGAGGGCGGGTGTGAGTTTGTTGTTCGTGTAGAGCGGCGGCTTGTGGCAGGTCGCGCAGCGATGGTTCGAGTCCATGAAGATTTCTTTTCCGCGATCGACCAGCGTCTTTTCTTCAGTGGTCTCGGGCAGGTTCGGGTTGGCAGGCGGTTTGAGCGAGTAAGCAAAGAGGGCCAGCGCGTAAAGTTGTTCATCGCTGTAACGGCCGAAGCCGGCTTGCTCCGGGCTCGGCATCCGGCCGGGGATCGCGGTCGCGGGAACGAAGCCACCGTAGCTCGCCAGGTCATCGCCGCCTTGATTGAGTGCGGCGTAACGCATCAGATCCACGATGTCGCGGTGCCGCTGCAGCCCCGTGCGATCCAGGTAGCGCCGATCCTTCAATCCGATCAGGTCCGGCACCTGCACGGGCGACATCGGGCTGGACCGATGACGCGAGACAACGCCGGGTGGAATGACGCTGTGCGGCATGGCGATTTGCTCGAGCGACATTTCGCCGAGTCCTGCCTGGGGGTCGGGCTGAACCCACGGAGCGGCGTAAAGCTGCCGCTCCAGCCGGCGGTTGATTTCGACCAGGCCGTCCCCGTCCCGGAAATCGCGGGCAAATACGGCGCCGAAAGGGAAGTTGCCCTGGGCGCCGGAAATCACACTACCGTCAGGCATCACCCGGGTGTGGCACATCGCACAGCTCAGGACGCCGACTTCCACCTTGCCCCGCTCGCGAATCACGTAGCGGTAGAATGGAAGAATCCCCTCCGGCGTGAGCGGCGCCGACACATCCCGATACCAGCGGGGATCACGCACCGGCAGGTTCGTGGACATGGAGGCGGAGATTCGACCCGAGCCGATGCCGATGGGCGAATCGAAGACCAGTTTGCCAGCCGCAATCCAGTCCGCTTCCGTCATCAAAGCGGGACGCACTCCTTTGTCATCCCAAAGAACGATCGGTTCCTTCGCGCACAATTGGTCGAAGTAACCGGGCGGTTCCCGGTCGGGATGATAGACGGGATAGCTCGCATGGATCGGCCGGACGGGAATGCGATAGTAGAAGTCAGCCGGGACCTGCCTGGGTGAAGCGGATGAGTTCGCCAGTGGAATCTCGAGCTCGGCCATCGCCGCGTCGTCCCAGGTCTTCGGGATGACCGGCCTGAAAGCGGGCGCACTCGGCTCTTCGGCGCTGACAAAGTGGGTGACACCGCCGAGGAGCGTGATGAAAAGAGCTGTGATGGTGTAAGTTGTTTTCATGGTTGGTGGGGTGAGGCTGGTGATGAAACCGATGCACTTCCTCTGGATTGGGGGAATTGGTTACTGCCCAGGACCCGTCTTCGTCAGCGCGAGCCGGCGCACTCGGCCGGCGCTGGTCGTCAACCCAGTCACCGTTCCGTCGGTTCCGCGGGTGAAGGTGAACGT
>CAZDYB010000218.1:0-7415 GCA_964509045.1 uncultured Akkermansia sp. | reverse complement strand
CGAATCCTCCGGATTCTCCACCGGAACCGCGGCCATCGAAGATGCCTGGGCCGGACAGAATCCGGGACGATTCTTTCGGATCAGCCTGCATCCCTGAACGGGAAGATCAGGGTTCAGCCAAAGCTCCTGCGGACCCGCCACTCGCCCGTGCCAGACATCGTCCCTCGCACCCCGCCCAACACCCGGCCCACTGCATCCGCCAGCGTGGTCTCCTGCGATTGATCCCAAGTCATCCGCACCCATGCCCCTGTTTGCAGCACGGCCCAGTGCGTGCCCGTGGACCATGCCATGGCCAACACAACCAACATTCTAAAAGGGCGCTGCAACAACAGATCGACCTGATCCACTTCCCATCCGACGCCAACCCATCCATTGCCCAAAGCTGGTCAGACTGGAAAGGCGGGGCGGATCCGAAATTTCCCGGGCATTCGCCCCCAGCCTCTCCCCTTCCCCTCTGTGCCCTCTGTGGTTGAAAACCGCCTTCACCCCCAACCTCCGCGTCTCCGCGCGAAACCCTCCCCGCTCCGCGTCCCCCCGTTTACGGCAAGGCCGGCGTCAGCACCCGGAAATACCGCATCCCCGACGCCCCCGCCCCGGCATCCAGCCATTCCATCCGACGTATTCCAGGTGCCCCCGCCATGTTCTGCACCGATCCCCAGGGCTCATCCAACGACGGTCGCGCCTGCAGGGTATAGGTCCGATCCGCCTGCGCCGTGAAGGTCAGCTTCAACACCCCGCCGTCCCACATCGCTTCCAACGCCAGCACCGATGCCGCCGAACCCGGATCTGTCCCCGCCCGGAATTCGTCCCGATTGCCCATCCCATCCCCGTCCGCATCCACCAACGCATCCAGCGGATCGTCTGGATCCAGTCCGTTCGCCAACTCCCAGGCATCCAGCATCCCGTCGCCATCCCGGTCATCCGTAAACCGGTTCATCCCGCCCGGCGTCGGCATCGTCAATCGCCGCGGCAATCCCCCGATTCCATCGGGAAACCGTCCATCCGACACCCCGGATTCCGCCGGCAACACCGTCACCGAATCCATCAGGTTCGAATTCGCCGTGTACAACCGCAGCACCTCGCCCAAAGCCGACAACTGGAACGGCACCCAACCCGGCGTCGTCCCACCCGACTCCGCCTCCAATACCATCCACCCGCGCGCCCCGATAAAGCTCAACGGATCCATCGTGAACCGGTTGATCCCCGCCAACGACGGATCATCGCTCAGGCGCCATCCCCCCACGTCCACCGGCAGATCCGCCCCGTTGTACAGTTCCACGAAATCCCTCCACTCCGGATCCAGCGCCAGCCATTCGTTGATCCGTACTTCTCCCCCCGACGCCAATACCGCCCTAGCCCCATTCGCTCCGCCCGGCGTCGGCATCGTCATCAGATGCCACCCCGTCCCGTCCCATCCGATGCTGCGCCCCGGAATCTGTCCGCCGAACCTCACCCGATCCCGCGCAACTCCATCCGGCCCCCGCAACTCCACTACCGCACCCCGGTCCGGCACATCGAACCCGGTGTTCAACACCCCACCCGTCCCCACTCCCGCCGGGCGCGACGCATCCGCATCCACCCGCAGAAATCCTCCCGGCCCCACCCGGATCCCATCCGGGATCGTCCAGGAACGCATCGAAGGTTCCACCCTCGTCAACCGCCACCCACCCAACTCCACCCACGCCCCGGACGAATTGCCGATCTCGATCCAATCCTGCGCCAGGTCCGGTGCCGCCAACCGCGGATCTCCCGTGGCAAAGATCTCCGACAGATGCGGTCCCGGCGCGGCGGTCAGGAGATTCGGTCGACCCGGTGTCCCTCCCAGCGGCAACGACCTCACCGCACCGGTCCCATCCGGGAACCGTCCCGAACTGACCCCGGTCAGGGCATTGGTATAAGCCATCGATTCCAACACCTTCCCGTCCGCTGCCAGCAACCGGATCACCCCGCCCGACGCCGGCAACTTGAACGGCAGTTCATCCGCCATCCCGCCCTCGGTTGCCCGCAGCACCACGAAGCCACGCGGCGCAATCACCGCGGGCGCCCTCAACACCTGCACGCTGTCCGAAAACTGGATCGCCATCCCCGGCAACCACGCCGGCAGATCCGCCGAACGATTGTACAACTCCACGAAATCGTCCCCGCCCGAAACCGGGTTGGCCAACCACTCATTCAAGCCCACCGCCGACTCCGCCGCCACCGGCACCGGCACGTTCACCCCGCCCGGCGTCGGTTCCATCAGCCTCACCTCAACCCCGCCATCCACATGGCCCACGGACCACTCAGCCGCCTGTGCCCCATAACGGAAGGCCGAGACCCGGCGCCCCGTCGCATCCCCCAACACCAACACTCCCGACTCCGCCGCCAATCTGAAATCCATTGTCACATCCCCCGGCCCTGCGGCCCCGCACCAGATCACCCGACGTTCCCCCGGCCCCAGGGTCCAACCCGTCGGCACGATCCATCGATTCGTCCGATCCGTCCGACCCAGGCTCCACCCACCCAGATCCGTCACCCCCGGTCCCATCCCCAGCAACTCGACAAAGTCCGGCGCATTCCCACCCCGAAGGATCCGCCCGGTGTTCGCCGCGAACACTTCATCGATCCGCACCGCGGCAACCGGGGGCATCGGAGGAAGGATCACGCCCGGCGAACCTCCCACCGACGCTGAAGATTCCCACGCCGCCGGATCAGTTCCCTCCAGATCAAATCGGGTCCGCTCCAGGGAACGTCCGTTGTCCGCCACATCCGGCCATGCCGCATCCACGCCATACACCACCCGGTCCACCAACCCGCCCCGTGCATCCCGCAGCACCAACGCCTCACCCGAATTGTTCAACGCTCCCCCGAACCACCCCACCACGTTCACGGTTGGATACCTCCCTGCAAACGCCGCCGGATTGGCACCCGATCCCAGCACCCACACTCCGCGACTCGGCAGCACCGTTCCCGGGGGAAACCGGAAATCGATCCCTTCAAACCAATACCCGGAAAGGTCCACCGGCCGGGAAGACACATTGCGCAATTCAACAAACTCATACGCACCTCCCCCGGGCGGCTGGACCATGAATTCACCGAACCGCACCGGCACCGCCGATGCATCCACCGAAAACACCGCATCCGTCACCGCCGACCACACCCCACCGCTCAACGACCGCGCCCGCAGGGTTGTCGGTCCGGTGATGACCGGTGGATTGGCCGCTTCATATAACCTGGCCTGGGCGGAAACCAGACCCGAGAACGCAACCCGGGGATCACTTCCATTGACCGTGTACCAGATCTGCCCATTGCGATTGGTGAGACCAATGGCGGTCCCCTCCGCCACACGCCCGCCGTGACGCGACATCACCGGTGCATTCGATGATCCGAACAATCCCTGCCCATGCAGATGCGTCCGCAACGGTCCCGGCCGGTTCCGCACCCAGTTGTTGGTGATGGATCGGTCCAGGTCCGGGATCAGCCCCGAAAGCCCCACGGTCGCCTCCGCAAACCGCCGCACCACGTTCTCCGCCGTCAAGGCCCCGCCATTGTACAGATGCCGATGCGCCCGGTCCGCGAACAACAGCCGGAATTCCGGGTTCTGTCGCAACCGGCTGTACAAGGTCCCGATCTCACTCGTTCCCAACTCGGTGAACGTGTTTCCGGAAACCGACCGGCCATAAGTCCCGAACGACCATTCCGCATCCCAGATATAGAATCGCCACAACGCACCCGCCCGCCGTTCCCGTCCCGCGCGCCAGTTGTTGTGCGGCCAATCCCCATTGTACCCATACGCATTGACCAGCAGGTAATCGACGAAGTTGGTCAGATCGAGGCGCAGCGACAGTGCCTGCAGCCACGCCGAATTCGTCGCCGATCCCGTCCGCGCCCCCGACATCATCTGGTCGAAGTTCACCCGGTCTCCATCCACCGGCCCGGATTGCGACAACACATCCCACTCCTTGCCGCCGCCATGATGGATCGAAAGGAAATCCGCCTCGATCCGCTCCACCGGATTGTAATAGCCCGAGTAGCGCCCGTTCAGGTACAGCACCGCCATCAACCCCCGCGACGACACCTGCCCACAGTCCGCAAACAGCCGTCGCTGGAGTTCATCCCGCACGAACGGGTTCAGATCATTGGATCCCGCCCGACACACCAGGGCATCGAATTCCTCCACATTCGACACCGGCAACAACGGATGCCTCAGCCGACCCGACCCGTAATCCCCACGGAAATAGAGGCGCCACGAAAACTTGCTCGTCGGGGTCAGGCGCGGCCGGAAGTAGTCGCTCGCATGCAACCGCAGACCGGCATCGATCTGGAACTCCCCATTGTTCAAGGGGGTCAGCAATTCCACCGACACCGGCCGTTCCCACGCCGGTCCGCGGTTCAGCGGATTGAAGTAGTCCGTCGCCAACCGACGCACCCACGCCCCGCCGCCGTCCCGGGTCCCTCCCTGCATCCCCACAATCCCCGACCGCCCAACCAGGTTGTTGGTCGCCGTCGCCAACGAAATGGCCGGAAGCCCGCGTTGCGCCGTGCCCAACCCATAAAGATACGTGTGCGTCCCCGTCTCCGATCCCAGCCATCCCGACCGCACCGCATTCGCCCGAACCACCGTCGTCCGCTGGATCAGGATCGGACCTTCATAGACCAGGCTGTTGGTCGCATTCGGCTCCGCCCCATTCAACGTGTACCGCACCGTCGCACCCGGTGTCCCACAACTCAGGATCAGCTCGAACGGATGCTGGACATAACTCCGCTCCACACTGAAACGGACCGGTTCCACCGACTGCTCCAGCGTCGCTCCGGTGTTGCGCGATCCCGGCGTCGGCACCTGATGATACACCCACGTTCCATCCTCGCGCCGTCCCCAACTCACATCGTTCCGCTGCGCGGGAAATTCCTCCGCCAATTCACTGATCGCCCGACGCGGCCACTCCGCATTGAACAAACCCAGGTACTCCCCGCGCCGCGCCAGCCGGAATCCCGTGTGCAATCGCCCCCCGACCGTTCCATCCCGCCGATCCTTGCCGCTCGCGAAGATCACCCGGTATTGCCCAGCCCCCAGCAGCATCGGCGGGAAAACCCACCGCCCCGGTTCATCCGGATCATCACTCAACGAATAGTCCGCCAGGTTCACCGGCGTTGTTCCAGCATTGAAGATCTCAATCCACCCCTGCTCCTCCCCATCCTCGTCCCGCAGGCCCGTCGCGTTCGCCGCCATCAGTTCATTCAATCGGATCGCCGGATCCTCCAGTCCCGCATCCACCGTCACCACCCAGCTTCCCCCTGCGAAGTCCAACGGCCGTACCCCCACATCCCGGATGCCATGCCCCACAGCAAACCGCAGTTCGACATCCCCCGATTCCACCTTCGGAAAGACAAACTCATAGGGGCCCGCAGACAGCCCCCGGACTCCCGTTGCCGGTTGACCGTTGATCAACAGATCCCCCGCATCCACTCCCGTCACCGGCTCTGAAAACAGGATCTCCACCCCGGTCAATTCCCGGACCACTCCCGACGCCGGCAACCGCCTCACCAGGATCGGCGCCGTCGGATCCACCCGCACATATTCCCACGAATTCCCCTCCGCCACCTCCACGAACACCTTCGTCCCGTCCGCCGCATCCCGGATGCCATGGGACGGTATCCACGAAGCTGTCACCGGGCCCATTGGCAATCCCTCCGCAAATTGAAACTCATACGTCGTCGTCGTCATCGCGGTCATCCCCGACGCCGGATGCCCCGCCATCACCAGATCCCCCACGTCCACACCCGTCACCGGCCCCGAGAAGGTCACCGTGACCCGACTCAGATTCGTCGCCTCACCCGGCACCGGCGTCACCAGCAACACCCGCGGTCCACCCTCATCCGCCCCACGCACACCCGTCGCCGTCAGCAACAGCACCAGCCAAAGCCACAACCCCACTCGATGGCGCAAGATCCCCCCGATGTCGTTTCTCACTGGAATGTTCCGACCCGACCCCCGACCCACCCCCCGCGGAAGTACACCCTGGCCATCTCCTCCAGCGCACCCATCCCGGAACGGCGACGTTCGGTCGCCGGCAGCACGTAGCCGGGAGAATGCACTCGGACCCCTCATACCGTCGCCAACCCCTTCGCATTCCCTGGCGGGAATAATGTCAGGATGCGGACCTCCGTCGCTCCGGATCTCGCTTCACCCCTTCTTCCCTCCTCCACCACCCGACACCGCCTGATACGTCCCCAACAGGATCACCACCGCCCCGACCCAACCCCAGCCATCCATCCGTTCACCAAAGAACGCCATGCCGCCGCACGCCGTGAGCACCGGCAACAGCATCTGGATCGCCGATCCCCGCGCCACCGGCAGGCTGCGGAATGCATGCGTCAACGCCAACTGCGCCACCGCCACCATCACCGCTCCCGCCGTCAGTCCGGCCACCGCCACCACCGGCAATCCGCCGATCGATCCCATCGCCAACGGCAACGACACCACCACACTCCAGATGCATTGGGAGGCGTACACCGTCGCCGGATGTTCGCTGTGCCGCAGCAACCGGATCAGCACCACCGCCCCCCCGGCTCCAACCGCACCCATCAATCCCAGATACTCATACCCCGTCACCCCGCCGCCCACCGCCTTTCCACCCAGAAAGATCACCAGGCCCGCAAACGAAACCACCATCCAACCCAACTGCCGACGCACAATCGGTTCCCCAATCCACAACGCCGCCATCACTGCCGCAAAGATCGGATACGTCAGGTTCAATATCACCGCCCGACCCGCTCCCAACGGCGTGATGGTGAGGTAGAAGATCAGCGTCGCAATCCCACCCACCGCACCCCGCGCCAACACCAGGGGACGCCGGAACAGATGACCCGCCTCCAGACCGCGACCTCGGAAAAGCACCCACACCACCATCAACCCGATCGTTCCGCGAAAGACCAGGGCGACATGTCCGTCGGCAGACGGCGTGTGCAAGGCCACGGCCCGCACCACCAGCACGTTGAGGGCGAACAGCACGATGGACAGAAGCATCCAGGCGATGCCCCGCCGCTCGGATTCAGGTGAGGTTTCCATGATCGGGATGGACCCGCCGGAACCCCTGAAGCCCCATCCAGACGTTGCATGAAACGTCCGGCCGGGCCCCTGGGGCTCCGGCCGTCCGTTGTTCTCAAGCCGGAATGCCCCACCCCACGCAAAGGCGCCAAGATGCGCCTACGCAAATCCGGACCGGAATGGGGAACATGCAGCTCATGCGACAGCCAAACCCTGCTCCACGTCCCCACCCGCAGCAAAGCCCGAACTGACCCCCATCCCCCACCCGAAAGATTATCCCCGGGGACAACCTTCCCCAGCTCCGAAATCGCACACCTACCCCTACTCGATCCCCCCCCCCACCAACGAAGCCCCCCGCACCGCGCCGGCAAAAACACAGACCGATTAC
>CAZDYB010000217.1:0-7424 GCA_964509045.1 uncultured Akkermansia sp. | reverse complement strand
TTACATTGGCGCCGCTGTTTGGATTGCTGGGCACGGTGGTGGGCATCATGTCGGCATTCAAGCAGGTGACCGGTGAATTGGCGGTCGAGGCGGTTTCAGCGGGGATTGGCGAGGCGCTGATAGCTACAGCGGCTGGTCTGGGCATTGCGATTGCGGGGGTATTTTTCCTCAACCTCTTCAACGAGTTCCTGGCCCGGATGCAGTTCGATCTGGAGACGGCGGCGACCAATGTCGAGGTGATGGTGACCAAGGCGAAGCAGGAGGGTTTTGACACCATCCAGTTCCGTCGTGAGCAGGCCTCCAACTTTGCCTGACCATGGCTGGTGGAAGCGGTGGCGGGGCCGCATTACCCGCGAGACGGACCAAATGGGGATCCCCGGTTCCCCTCAAGCGGCCGCGCATCGAGATCATTCCGCTCATCGACGTGATGTTCTTCCTGCTGGCGTCGTTCATGATGGTGTCGCTGTCCCTGCAGAAGGCGGAGACCTTCAAGATGGAACTGCCGGTTGCGTCCACGGCGCGTCCCGATTTCAAGCCTGACATGCTCAACATTGGCGTTGAGAAGGACGGGAGGGTCAGTATCGAGAAGAAGTACCTGAGCTTCGAAGAGCTCGACGTCGTCCTCAGGGAACGTCTCCAGAAGAACACCAACACACCGGTTTACGTGACGGCGGACCGGGCGGCGCTGCACGGGCAGGTGAACCGGGTCCTTGAACGGGTCCGGGGTGCTGGTGTGTTGAAGGTTTCCTTTGTCACCGATGCTGCGGATCCGGCTGTTCCCGCCGGGCCGGTTGTGAATCCCCAACCCTGAACTCCCATGAGACTTGGTTCCCCACTGTCGGTGAAGAAGGCGCGGATCGAGATCATTCCATTGATCGACGTGATGTTCTTCCTGCTGGCGTCGTTCATGATGTTGTCCCTGTCGATGCAGCGGTTGAAGACCATGAAGATGGACCTGCCGTCGGCGGTGAAGGCGGTGTCCACGAAAAAGCCTGACATGATCGAAGTGCGGATCAATCGGACTGGGGACATCACGATCGATTCGCAGGCTTACACCCTTCCCGACTTCATGACCTTGGTCGGACAGCGCCTGGGAGCGAACTCCAACGTGCCTGTTTACATCAAGGCCGACACGATGGCGACCCATGGTGACGTGTTGCGGGTGGTGGATTCCGCGAAGGCGGTCGGGGCGGTCCGGGTGTCATTCCAGCTCGACAGTGAGATGCCGGCGGGGCGATGAGGGTGGATGCGGCTTTTCTTGAATGGGATGGGGTGGCGATGGGTTCACGTGCTGGCAGCCGGATGCTGGTTTGGGGTGCTGCAGGCGGATTGGCCGCAGTTCATGGGGCCGACCCGGGACGGAGTGGTGGAGGGGAAGCTTCCTGCGGTTGGCTGGCTCGCGACCCCGGAGCCATTGTGGACGCTGGAGGTGGGACGGGGGTTTTCCGGACCGTTGGTCGTCGGGGATCGGGCCATCCTGCATCATCGGCAGGGCAACGAGGAGGTACTTGAGGCGGTGGACCGCGAAACCGGACGACGGATCTGGAAGGCGGTTCAACCCACGGCGTATGAGGATGATTTTGGTTTCGACGACGGTCCGCGGGCCACGCCCTGTGTGCGGGATGGGGTTGTGTATGCCTTCGGGGCGGAAGGGCGTCTGAAAGCGGTGCGATTGGTGGATGGGTCCACGGTTTGGAATCGGGCGTTGGGGCGTGAATTGAAGGCGGCGAAGGGTTTTTTCGGAATTGCCCCGTCGCCGCTGTGGGTATCGGGCCGGTTGGTGGTGCAGTTGGGGGGATCCGACGGTGCAGGGGTGGTGGCATTGGATCCTGCGACTGGTCGGGAGATCTGGCGTGCGACCCGGGATGAGGCTGGCTACGCGAGTCCGGTGGTGGCGAAGGTCGGGGACAAGGAACGGGTGGTGATCTTCAATCGGGAAGGGGTGCGGGTATTGGATCCGGAGGGTGGGCGGGTATTGGGAGAGGTTCCGTGGCGCGCGCGGATGCATGCATCGGTGAATGGCGCGACGCCATTGGCTGGAGGCGACGGCGTGTTCGTCACCACCAGTTACGGGGTGGGGGCCAACTGGCTTGAGTGGGCACCGGACGGTTCGCTGCGGACAAAGTGGTCGAATGACGAGAGCTTGTCGGCCCATTTTGTGACACCGGTCCGGCGTGGGGCGCAGGTCTACGGCTTTCACGGGCGACAGGAGCAGGGGGCGGAGATCCGATGTGTGGAATTGCAGACGGGGAAAGTTCGATGGGCATCGCCGCGACTGGGGACTGGCTCGATGCTGATCTGGGGAGACCGGTTGTTCGCGTTGCTGGAGAGTGGTGAGTGGGTGGTGGCGGAGGCTGGGACGGAGGGTTGGAAGGAGTTGTTCCGGCATCAGGTATTGGGCCAGGGGACCCGGGCGGTACCGGCGTTGGACCGCGGAATCCTGTTTGCCCGCGACAAGAGCCGTTGGGTGGCGTTGCGATTGGTCAATGAACCCAAGGGGGAATGAGGCTCCGGCGGTTCCACGCGAGCCCACCTGGCTTGATCAGTTGATGCCCAGACGGACGAAGAATGCGATGCGGGTTCCGATGGCCAGCAGCAGTGCTGCAACCAAGGCGGCAGCGAAGTCATCGATCACGACGCCCCAACCCTCGGGAAGGTTCTGGAGACGTCGGATGGGGCCGGGTTTCCAGATATCGAAGAGGCGGAAGAGCAGGAAGGCGGTGAGGAGGGCGGGCCACCAGAGGGCGATGGAACCGACGGGCGGAAGGCCGGCACCTGCGAACAACCAGTGGAGGGCATAGCCTGAGAAGGCAACCGGCATGGCCACGATCTCGTCGATGACCACCGAGGGGGAGTCGGGGTGATTGAGGATACGCCCGGCCCGGGTGGCGACGGGGATGGCGGCGATTGTGGTGAGGAGGGTGATGGAGAAATAGAAGGTGGGACTGCCTGGAAGGAGGAGAAGCAAGGTCCAGACGACGCCGACCAGGCTGCCCCAGGTGCCGGGAGCGGGTTTGAGGCGGCCGGAGCCGAGTCCCTGGGCGAGCCAAAGCAGGGAATGATCAGCTGGGGACATGGAGGGGTGGCTCAGACTTCGCGCATGTAGAGTTCGCGATTGCGCCAGAGGTAGATTCCCCCGCTGAGGAGGGTGAGGCCGACTGCGACCCACAGGGAGAGTTCGGCGAAATGTTCGATCCAGGGTTTGCCGGCGATGGGCCAACCGAAGATCCATTCGCCGAGCCCGGCCCACTGGTGGTGACTGATGAGGACCAGGATGGCGACGATGGCGACGATCTGGGAGATGGTCTTGTGTTTGCCGAAACCTTCGGCGGCGAGGACAACGTTGCGGGAGGCGGCGAGGAGACGGAGACCGGTGATGGCGAGTTCGCGGGCGACGATGATGACGACCATCCAGGCCTCGATGCGGCGGAGTTCGACGAAGGCGATGAAGGCGGAGCAGGTCAGGATCTTGTCGGCGAGGGGATCCATGAGGATCCCGAAGTTGGTGATGAGACCTCGGGATCGGGCGATGCGGCCATCGAGGGCGTCGGTGATGCCGGCGAGGCTGAAGAGTGCGAGTGCGAGGGTTTCCTTGCCGGGCAGGGGAGAGAAGAGGACGGCGAGGAAGAGGCCGGTGAGGGCGAACCGCGAGACGGTCAGTTTGTTGGGAAGGTTCACCGGTTGTGAGAGGAGGACGACGCCTTCAGCGCGCTGCGGGGAATGGGCTGGACGACTCGACGAGGGAAGCGCCTTTGAGGAGGCGGCAGAACTCCTTCTTGGTGGCGGCGATGTGGGTGCCCTCTCCGGACTCCATGTCCTTGATCCGTTTGTAGTCCACGGCGAGACGATCGAGTCGCACGATCCGCAGGAAATACTCCCCTGCCTTCCAGACCTGTCCTTGCTGCAACTTCACGGGCGGAGCCTGCCCGACCGGTTGGTGTCCTGACGAGACTTTAGCCTTGGTTGACGGGGGATGAATCAGCGGTCGGTGGGCCATTCAAGGCCGCCGAAGGCTCCGGCCATGGTGGTAAAACCGGGACGGGAAGTGGGCGGAGGCGGCGTGGGATTGAGTCGGGTGCGCAAATGTTGCACCGCGGCGTCGTGATCGGTGAGGCGCGGGAGAGTGGCGCCAGCGGCATTGGCGTGGCCTCCGCCCCCATCGATCTTCTGGGCGGCGGCGAGGGCTTCACCGTTCTTCGAGCGGAAGCTTGCCACGTACACGCCGGCGCCGCGTCGGTAGAGGGTGACCAGGATCGGGTACTTGGTGGCGGCCCGATTGAGCAATTCGTGGACAACCAGATTGGTATTGCCAATGGGCGGGCGGACCAGGCCGACGTCCGGGCTGATCTCCACGACATCGGTCAGGGCGAGTTGGTAGCCGATGGGATCCTCGATCTGACGACGGATGCGCATGACTTCGAGGAGGGGATGGTCGAGGAGTCTTTCGGGTTGACCAGCGATGACGGCGTGGAGGTTCCAGAAGCCGTAGTTCTTGACCAGGGAACCGTAGTCGCAGGCGGTGGTGAAATCCGGATCATCCTCGATGAAGAGATCACCGACCTGGGTGAGGTGAACGAGGCGATCGAGTTCCGGGCTTCCCAGATTGTGTTGGAGACAGAGGTCGTAACAGATCCGGGCGGCGCACCGGGTGAGATCGTGGATCAATCGAGCCTGACGGGGACGGAAGTCACCGTTGTGATGATCCACCACCAGCCAGTTGGGACGGTCGAATCGGGTTTCGAACGAGAAATCGGCCACCCAGGCGACCCGTTCGGACATCTGCCGCATCTTCCAACCCTGATAGTGATAGGCCTCCAGGGTTACTTCTGAGCTGAACAGATGCCGGGCGAGGCGTTGCAGCAGGAGGCCCGACACAAGTCCGTCGAGATCACTCTCATGGGTGCAGATCACCTCTGGCGTGGACAACGTCATCCCGGACCATCCCCGGATCGGAAGGGAGTGGCGAACGCAAAAAGCGGAGTGAGGGTCCGGTGTGGGGGTTGAGTCTTCCCGCTTCGATTTCCCCGGCGGGTGGGATCAGGTGAGACCGAGACAGCGGAGGATGCCGGGGAGATCGGAGTAATCCGGGATGACCACACGGGCTCCCATGCTGGTGAGGCGGGAGCGTTTGGCGGGATTGATGCGGCCGGATCCGAAGGTTTCCTCATCGGTGGCGACGGCAATGGCGAGGCCGCCGAGGTCGACGGCCTGTTCGATTTCCACGTGGCCGTCGCCGAAGGCGACCAGGTGGTTGCCGGGGAGGGAATTGCGGGCGAGGAGGGATTCCATGACCCGGCGTTTGGAGTAGAGGCGGTCGTCGGGAGCGACGGGTCCGTGGACGCTGCCGTTGAAGAAGGTGTCGAAACCGAGGGTGGAGACCTCGGCCTGGACATGACGGACTTCAGTGCCGCTGGCGACGTGGAGTTGGAGGCCGGCTGCCTGGAGGGCGGTTAGGAACGCGCGAGCTCCCGGGGGTTGAAGGGCGCTGGCAGGGATCTGGCCGGAGCGCACCGAATCGAGTCGCCGTGAGATGACTTCATCCAGGCGTTGAGCGTATTCGGATTGGTATTCGGTGGCATTGCGGGGGGTGCCGCCCCGATCGGCGACGCGATCGGCGAGGCATTGCATCTGGTGGATGGTGGGTTTGCCGTTGAGCCGCCAGATGTCGTCGTGGGCAAGGATCCGTCGTTGGGCGACCGATTCGCCCGGGAGCGGTGGAAGGTGATCAAGAAAGACGGCGAGCATGACCTCACCCCAACCGGCGCGCACGAAGGAGAGGGTGCCATCCCAATCGAAGACGGCATGTCGCAGGTTTTTCGGGGGGATGAACCCGGGCTGCACCTCGATGGGGTCGCTCATGTGAGGGCGACGGTTTCGCCGGTGAGAACGGACTTTTCCTCTGCTTCAGCAACGCGCAGGGAGGTGACGGCGTCTTCGGGGGTGACGATGGAGGGAGGGCGCCGGTTGGCGATGGCGTCGAGGAAATGCCGGAGTTCGCCGACGTAGCCATCGCCGCCATCGGGCTTGAGGGTTGCTGGCGATTGACCGGCGGCGAAGAGACGGAGGGCGTCGGAGCCGCGGGCAAGGTCGAAGTCGACGGTGGCGCGTTCGAAATTGACGGTGAAGGCCATGTTGAAACCGAAGCCTTCGGTCATGGCCCAGCTGCCTTCGGCGGAGACGACGGGACCGCCCGGGTAGCGGTAGAGGGTGAGGACATGATCCACGGCGCCGCTGACCTTGGAATAGCCGGCGGAAGTGACGGCGGCGGGCTGACCGAAGCAATGGACGACGAAATCGGTGTCATGGATGTGGAGGTCGAAGAGACCACCCCCGGAGGCATCGCCCTTGAGGAAGTGTTGGTGTCCCCAACCGGGGGCCTGGGCGACGCGACGGAACCGGGCATCGAGGACTTTTCCATAGACGCCTGAGACGATGGCCTGGCGGACCCAGGCGTACTCGGGCCAGAAGCGGATGCAGAGGGCGGGCATGAGGAAGACGCCATGCAGGGCGGCTTCCTCGGCGGCGAGGGCGATGCGACGGGCTTCGACGGAACTGCGGGCGATGGGTTTTTCGACGAGGACATGTTTGCCGGCGGCGAGTGCGGCGAGGCAGAGGTCGAGGTGGGTGTGGGTGGGAGTGCAGATGTCGATGGCATGGATGTCGGGGTCGGCCAGGAGATCCTCGATACGGCGGAATGCCTTTACCTGGGACATGTCGAGGCGGACGGGATTCTGGTCTCCGACATTGCCAGCGACGCGGGAGAAGTCGCCATCGAGACCACGACCGGAGGGATTGGCGATGGCGGCGATGCGGGCCTGGGGCAGCTTCTGATAGGCCTTGAGATGGGCGACGGCCATGAAACCGGTGCCGACGATGCCGATGTTGATCATGGGGCGGAGTATTTTTGGAATGGGCGTGTTGTGCGACGACGAAGTTGGGCGGCGGGATGCGCAGCGGTGGATCCCAGAGTTGTCGTCGAGTGCGAGCACGAGTACGAGGGGCAGCGCCGCTCCCTTCGGTGTCAGCGCGTCTGCATGAAGCATTCCCACGTGTTCCGCAGAGTGTCGTTTCCTTCAACTTCCGGCCAATCGCCACGTCTTCAGGATCCCGTTCGCCCCGGAACCCTCTGCTCGAACCCGGAAGGCTCCATGCGATCAACCGGGGGCACGCGGACCGACTCAAATGTCGAATATTTAGACGCGACACCTTTGATTCTTGCGTGCGAATCCCAGCTGGATTCGGGCCGTAGCCCAGGGTCGCCGAGTTCGCGAGGCTACCCTGGGTGAAGCGCCCGCATTCGATTCCAACCGCAACGCGGTTGTGACCCTCGTCGGCCGGACCCACACGCGTCCTGGAACATCGATGTTGGTGGCATAGCCGGCCACAACCGCCTTGCGGTTGGAATTCACGGGGATGGTTTTCCC
>CAZDYB010000216.1:0-7430 GCA_964509045.1 uncultured Akkermansia sp. | reverse complement strand
TCCTGGAGTTCGGTCGCCCTCTACCACCTTGAACCCCGTCAGGACAGCCACGGCGCAGGATCGCGTTGAGCGTGTGGGTAAACCGTCGATCCAAGGCGCCAGAGGACGGGCGCACTCCAGGACCTTGCGGACCCCTCGGCCGCAAAACCGGTCTACCACCGATCTCCAACCCGTCACGGGCGATCCAATCCCGACCGGGGACTTTGACCACTTCTCCATCCCCGACCCTCGATTCGCCGCAGAGAGGCAACGGGGTCGCGTCCAAACATTCTACATTTGAGTCGATCTGCATGCCCCCGGCCAATCGCGTTGAGCCCTCGGGATTCGAGGGAATGGTTTTGCGGCGAACGGGATCCCGAAGGCGTGGCGATTGCCTGGAGGTCTCAAGAAGTGACACTCCCCGGATTCCGTGGGAGCGCTTCATGCATCCGCGCAATCCATGTGGCGGCGCTCGATCCTGAGCAGTTGACCCTCTTCACCTGTTGCACACAGTCTGCATGGGTGCGGATCGCCAGGGAAAGCTTCCTGCGGGACGCCGCCACGGCGCATCCGGAGGCGGCCAGAGACCTGCCGGTCTGGATTGCCACGGGGCGGGCGGTCCGCTGGGGGACTCTTCCGGCTTCAGGTGCCGCGCCTGATCCACGACCGTGCGGAGTACGCCAACGTGGTGGAGATCACCGACGCGATGGCGTTGTGGCAGGACGACTTCAGCGTGGGTCGGCTGCCGACCTTTCGGGGTTGCCCGGTGGGAGCCGGAACCTTGGCGGCATGATGCTGCGCGGCGACCGAAACCTGACCGTGGCGCACATCCGCAAGTTGGCCGACCACTTCCGCGTCAGCCCGGAACTGTTCATCTGAGCCTGAACCCTGGAGTTGGATCGGTTGTCCTGGTTGAGCAATCCGAATAGAGCCATGAATCCACTTGTTTACGCCCTCCTGCTGTTGGCGGGCCTGTCGGTGTCCGCCGCGCCAGCGGTCGTGCGGCCCGCCAGGCCCAACATCATCTATATCTTCACCGACGATCTCGGCTATGGCGACCTTGGGTGCTACGGCTCGCCGGCCATCCGCACGCCGCACCTTGACCGAATGGCGGCGGAGGGGGTGCGCTTCACCGACTTCTATTCGGCGGCGGAAGTCTGCACGCCGAGCCGTGCGGCGTTGCTCACGGGTCGGTATCCGATTCGGAGCGGCATGTGCGGGGGGCGGCGCGTGCTGTTTCCGGATTCGAAGGGCGGCCTGCCGACATCCGAGTTCACGCTTGCCGAGGTGCTCAGGCCGGCGGGTTACGCGACGGCGCACATCGGCAAGTGGCACCTTGGCATCCACGAAGGCTCGCGCCCGCTTGACCGGGGATTCGAGCGCAGTTTCGGCCTGCCCTATTCGAACGACATGGACGCCCGTCCCGAGGTGTTGAGGGCCCGGGGCGGCAGCGGTTCGCCGACACCGCCGCATGACGGTTGGAACGTGGCACTGCTGCGCGACGGCCAGGTCGTCGAACAACCTGCGGACCAGACGACGCTCACGAAGCGCTACACGGAGGAGGCGGTGAGGTTCATCGCGGAGAACAGGGACCGGCCGTTCTTCATCTACCTGGCGCACACGTTCCCGCACGTGCCGATGTTTGCGTCGCCATCGTTCAAAGGCAGGAGCCGTGCGGGAATCTACGGCGATGCCGTGGAGGAACTCGACTGGAGCGTGGGTGAATTGCTCGGGGCGTTGAAGCAGCACGGCCTGGCTGAAGACACGCTGGTCTTCTTCACCAGCGACAATGGTCCGTGGCTCATCATGGGCGACCAGGGCGGCAGCGCGGGACTGCTGCGCGAAGGCAAGGGCAGCACGTGGGAAGGCGGGATGCGCGTGCCGGGCATCGCGTGGATGCCAGGCCGGATCAAGCCGGGCGTCACCAGCGAGCTTGCGCACGTGATGGACCTGTTCCCGACCGCGCTCGCGCTGGCGGGCGTGCCGCCGCCCCAGGGTGTCACGCTCGACGGCGTGGACCTTGCGCCGCTGCTCTTCGAGTCCAAGCCGTTGCCTGCGCGTCCGTTCTTCTACTACCGCGGCGACCAGCTGTTCGCGGCCCGTCTCGGCGAATGGAAGGCGCACTTTCAGACGCAGAACGGTTATGGCCAGGCCAGGCCCGAGGTGCACGATCCGCCGCTGCTCTTCCACCTCGGCCGCGACGCCTCGGAGAAGCGTGATGTCGCCGCCCGGCATCCCGACGTCCTCGCGGGCATTGTCAACGCCGTGAACGCCCACAAAGCCGGTGTCGTTCCCGGCAAGCCGCAACTTCGATGACGCCCGGGCTTTCCCCCATGAGAACCATCGCCACCCTTGTCGCCCTCGGAGCGTTCCTCGCCTGTGTCGCCGTCCGGGCGGCTGAGAAACCCAACATCATCGTCATCATGGCCGACGACCTCGGCTACGGCGACCTCTCGTGTTACGGCGCGAAGGCGGTGCAGACGCCGGCCATTGACCGGCTTGCGCGGGAGGGCGTGCGTTTCACGGGCGGTTATTGCAGTGCCTCCACGTGCACACCCACGCGTTTCTCGCTGCTCACGGGCACGTATGCCTTCCGGCAGAAGGGGACGGGCATCGCGCCGCCCAATGGCCCGGCAATCATCAAGCCGGGCACGGAGACGTTGCCTTCCATCCTGAAGCGCGCGGGCTACGCGACCGCCGTCATCGGCAAGTGGCACCTCGGTCTTGGCGACCCGGTGCCTGACTGGAACGGTGAACTCAGGCCGGGTCCGCTCGACATCGGCTTTGACCGAGCCTTCCTGCTGCCGACGACAAACGACCGGGTGCCGCAGACCTTCGTCGAGGATCGCCGCGTGAGGAATCTTGACCCGTCGGACCCACTGTGGGTTGGCGACAGGAAACCTTCCGAAGACCACCCCACCGGCCTCACGCATCGCCACACGTTGAAGATGGATTGGTCGCACGGGCACAACCAGACCATCCACAACGGCATCAGCCGCATTGGATTCTACACGGGTGGCGTGAAGGCGCGCTTTCGCGACGAAGACCTTGCGGACACGTGGGTCAGGGAATCGAACCGCTGGATTGAAGCGAACAAGGATCGTCCGTTCTTCCTGTACTTCGCCTCGCAGGACATCCATGTGCCGCGCATTGCGCACGAGCGTTTCCAGGGCAGGAGCACGCTTGGCCCGCGGGGCGACTGCATCGTGCAGCTGGACTGGTGCGTCGGCGAGTTGATGGGGACGCTCGACCGTCTTGGCCTCGCGGGGAACACGCTGGTCGTCTTCTGTTCCGACAACGGTCCCGTGCTCGACGACGGCTACCAGGATGATGCGGTGGAAAAGCTGGGTGATCACCGTCCTGCCGGGCCCTATCGCGGCGGCAAGTACAGCGTGTGGGAAGGCGGCACGCGCACGCCGTTCATCACGCGATGGACGGGCCGCATCGCGCCCGGCGTGTCGGATGAGATCGTGTCGACGGTGGATTTCGCCGCCAGCTTCGCCGCGCTCACTGGACAGACGCCCGTCGCGGACGGCTGCCTTGACAGCCACAACATCATTGATGCCCTGCTGGGCAAGGCAGGAGCAAAGGGTCGTGACCACCTGCTCCAGCAGGACAACGGGAGCGGCAACTTCGGCCTGCGCGCGGGAGACTGGAAGCTTGTGCGCCTTGAGAAGCGCGGCAAGTCGCAGGCCGTTGTGGGCAAGGATGAACTCCCGCTTCCCGCCGCCAGGCACACGCTCTACCGACTCACGGACGACCCGGGCGAGCGCACCGACGTCGCTGCTGCGCATCCCGAGATCGTCCAGCGTCTCACGGCGCAACTTGATACGCTGATCAAGGCCGGTAGGAGCCGTCCCAGCCGGTAACCCTGGTGCCTTTCCATGAAACTCGGATTGCTCGCCTTCGCCCTCCTTTCCCTGGCCTTCGCGGCTCGTTCACCCGCTGCCGCGCCTCCGAATGTCGTCTTCATCCTCGCCGACGATCTTGGCTGGGGTGAACTCGGCTGTTACGGGCAGCAGAAGATTCCGACGCCGAACGTGGATCGCCTCGCCGCGGAGGGAATGCGTTTCACGCAGCACTACAGTGGTGCGCCGGTGTGCGCGCCTTCGCGCTGCGTGCTGATGACCGGCAAGCATCTGGGCCGCGCCGAGATTCGTGGGAACCAGCAAGCCCGCGTGAGCTTCCCGGAATTCACCGAGGGACAGCATCCGCTCAGCGAACGGGCCTTGACCTTTGCGCAGGTGTTCCGGAAAGCCGGATACGCCACGGGCGCGATGGGCAAGTGGGGGCTTGGGCCCGTTGGCAGCACGGGCGACCCGAACCGCAAGGGTTTCGACCTCTTCTTCGGCTACAACTGCCAGGCCGTGGCGCACAGTTTCTATCCGCCGCACCTCTGGCGGAACTCGGAGAAGGTGGCCATCAACGCCAGGCCGATTCCGGGCCATGCCAGGCAACCCGGGGGCGAGGTGAAGCTCGACGACTGGATTGGCGAGACCTATGCGCCGAAGCTCATGATCACGGAGGCGGAGCGATTCATCGCGACGAATGCGGCACGACCCTTCTTCCTCTACCTGCCGTTCATCGAACCACACGTCGCCATGCACCCGCCACGGGAGTCGGTGGAAAGGTTCCCGGTTGGATGGGACCGTGAGGTCTATCGCGGTGCCAACGGTTATCTGCCGCATCCGCGCCCGCGCGCCGCCTACGCGGCGATGATCCACGACCTCGACGGCTACGTGGGTCGGGTGCTTGCGGCGCTGGATCGCGCGGGCGTGGCGGAGCGGACGCTTGTGATCTTCACCAGCGACAATGGCGCCACGCACGAGGGCCGCGCCGACCCGCGTTTCCATGTCGGTGGGGCCGATCCGAAGTTTTTCGGAAGCACTGCCGGCCTGCGTGGCTACAAGGGCAGCGTGTATGAGGGCGGCATCCGCGTGCCGATGATCGCGCGTCTGCCGGGACGCATCGCCGCCGGCACGGTGAACGACACGCCCGGATATTTTGCCGACTGGTTCCCGACCCTGTGTGACGCCGCCGGCCTCGAGAAGCCCGGCGGCCTTGATGGTGCGAGCCTCTGGCCGTTGCTCAGCGGCGAACGGAGGACACTCGACACCCGCCAACCGATGGTCTGGGTCTTCCCCGAGTACGGAGGCCAGGTCGCCGTGCGGCTTGGCGATTTCAAGCTCGTGCGACAACGGCTGAAGACGGAGTCGCCCGGCGCGTGGGAAGTCTATGACCTGTCCAGGGATCCTGCGGAAGCGCACGACATCGCCGCCTCGCACCCCGGGTTGATCCGGCAGGCTGAGGCGGTCCTGCGCCGTGAGGTCGATGGAAACAAGGTCTTCCCGTTGCCCATCCCCGGAGTGAACACCGACGGGCTCTGATCGCAGGCGACAAGACCCGTCGATGATGCGGGTCGGGGCGACTGCAGCCACTGCGGCGACCCCCGACGGAACCGGCGGACCGGGCCTGTGCCTGCCCGGGGAGGTGCTGCGCGAGCGTCACGTTGAAACCACGGCCAGGGACCGGGTCATTGGCACGCCGGTCCGGTGGATTCCGATCGATACCCCGGGCTGGTCCAGTATCCCGGCAGAGGGGGTGCGACAGATCGTTTCGCGGGCCGACGGCTCAGACGATGGGAGCCTGGATGATGGCGAGTTCGCCGAGGTGGGTTCCGGCGAGGAACCATTGGTTGTCGGGGGAGACGGCCAGTGCGGTGACGGGTGAGCCGAGTTGGATCTGGCGGAGGGGCGTGGAGGATTTGCCTGCGTTCCAGAAGAGTACGGAGTGGTCGGCGGCGCCGGTGGCGAGGAGGTGTCCCCGATGCTGGTAGGCGAGCGCCTGGATGCGGTCGGTATGGCCCTCGAGGATGCGAGGGGTGGTGCCGGCGGGTCCGCGGCCGCCGCAATCCCAGACCATGGCCTCGGTTCCGCCGCTGGTGGCGAGGTATCGGCTGGAATGATGCCAGGCGAGATCGCGGACCTTGGCGGCGTAGCCGGACATGGCGAGTTCCTCGCCCGGGGTGAATGGATAGGGCCAGACCTGGATGGCGAGGTCCTGGGTGCCGGCCACGACCCAGCGTTGGTCCGGGGACCAGGCGAGGGAAACCATGGAGGTCTTCCAGGGCAGGGAATCGACGGGCGTACCTGACGCGGGGTCATAAAGGCGAACCCCGCCGTAACAGGCGGCGGCCACGACCTTGGAATCGGGTCGCCAGGTGATGCAGGAGACGGTGCTGGGATGGCCGGGAATGCGATGGACCCAGCCGCGTTCCCGATGCCAGAGATGGAGGACGCGGCCGGCGCCGACGGCGAGCCATTCGCCGGACGGCGACCAGCAGACCTGTTCCACCCAGGACGCCCCGGCATCGAAGGGTTCCATGGGGGCGGGTTCCATGCCGTTCCAGAATCGAACCTGGCCATCCTGACCCACGGACGCGATCCGGGGACCGCCCGGCTGCCATTCGGCCTTGAAGAGTCCTCCGGCATGGCCCTCGAAACGATGGAGGATCCGGCCTTCGACGGTGATCAACCACAGGCCTCCGCCAACTCCGCCCACGGCGGCGCGGGATGAATCCGGAGACCAGGAGACGGATGCGACGGCGTCGTCGATCTGGGCGAGGCGGTCGGCGGGACGCAGCGGGACCGGCATGATGACAGGGGTGATGCGGACCGGGGTCAGGCGAGGCAACGACGGAATCCGGCGTTGAGGGCGTCGCGGTCGAGGTTGCGTCCGATGAAGACCAGTTGGCTGCGGGGTTCCTCGCCGGGGTTCCAGGGGCGATCGGGTTTGCCCTCAAAGAGCATGTGGACGCCCTGGAAGACGAATCGGTTCTGGGTGCCCTTGAGGCGAAGGATGCCCTTCATGCGGAAGATGTCCTGGCCCTTGGTCTGGAGGAGTTCGGAGAGCCAGGAATTGAGCTTCTTGGGATCCAGTTCGCGGGCTTCCTCGATCCCGACGCTGGTGACGGTGGCATCGTGTTCGTGATCGTGGCCATGGCCGCCGTGTTCGTGGGTGTGATCGGGTTGGATCACGGATCCGTTGCGGAGCAGGGCGCCTTCGAACTCGTCCAGGCCGTGCTGGGTGAAGAGGGCGTAGTTGCCGTGGGTGGGGATCTGGATCCGGTACTCGGAGGTCACGGGACCGAGGACGAGTTTATGGAGGAAGTTGCCGACCTTCAGGTTGCCGCCGGGTTTCACGGCGAAGGCAGGTTGACCGAACAGGGTGGCGGCGCGGGATTCGGCTCCGTGCAGGGCATCATGCAGACCACCGGAACAATGTTCGCCATCACCGTGGGTGTGGCCGTGGTCGTGGTCGTGGTCGTGGGCTTTGTCGTGGGCGTCTTCATGCCCATGGCCGTGGGCGTCATCGTGGGAATGACCGTGCCCGTGTTCGTGCCCGTGTTCGTGGGAGTGGGAGTGGGCGTCGTGGGCGTCGAGTTGGAGCAG
>CAZDYB010000215.1:2109-7452 GCA_964509045.1 uncultured Akkermansia sp. | reverse complement strand
ACATCAGCCACAGCTCGGTCGAGCGGATCATCTTCCCCGATTCCTGCACCCTGCTGGATTACATGCTCGGGTTGGTGAAACGCATGATGGACGGCCTCAATGTCTATCCGGAGAACATGCGAAGGAACCTCGGCCTGAGCCTGGGCATGTGGAATTCGCAGACCGTCCTGCTCGCCCTCATCCGCAAGGGACTCACCCGCGAGGAGGCCTACACGCTGGTTCAACGCAATGCCATGGCCACCTGGGCCACCAAGCATGCCGGCAGGGACGATGCCGATTTCCTGGTCCAACTGCGGGCGGATCCCGAGGTGGATCGGCACTTCGCGCCCGGTGAACTCGAGGCACTGTGTTCGCCCGAGTTCCACTTCCGTCATGTGCGGGATCGATTCAAGGCGGTGGGACTCTGACGTGAGTCTTGCCGGTCCGATGAGGCTCCGGGCTGGATCCCCGGCCCGGTTCGTGGCAGACAGAAGGGATGACACGTCTCCCCTTGTTCCCGCTGCTGTGCCTGCTGCTGGCCGGTGTCAGTGGCCTGCGCGCCGAGCGACATTCGCGGGCCAGTTATACCCTGCGGCAAACCACCGAGCAGAAGTATGATTACCTCATCCATCTGCCCCAAGGGTATCAGGCTGATGCATCCGCCCGGTGGCCGGTGATCGTGTTCCTGCACGGGGCAGGGGAACGTGGGACCGATCTGTCGAAGGTCGCGGTGCATGGCCCGCCCAGATTGGTGGAGGCCGGAACCAACTTCCCCTGCATCGTGGTCTCGCCCCAATGCCCCGCGAACCAACGCTGGAACGACGCCGTGTTGATCGGCCTGCTGGATCACGTGATCGCGGGGCATCGGGTCGACACCAACCGGATCTACCTCACCGGCCTCAGCATGGGCGGCTATGGCACCTGGAGCCTCGGGACCCGGCATCCACACCGCTTCGCCGCCATCGCACCCATCTGCGGCGGCGGCCAGACCATCGACGTGTTGCTGGCGGATGACCGGGCGGCAGAGCTTCGGGCGATGCCGGTGCGGGTTTATCACGGCGCCAAGGACAATGTCGTTCCATTGAGTGAATCGGAGGCCATGGTCAATGCCATGCGACGGTTGGGGAACAAGTCGATCGAGTTCACGGTGTATCCGGATGCCAATCACGATTCCTGGAGCGTCACCTACGGCAATCCGGAGTTCTTCACCTGGTTGCTGGCCCAGACACGGCAGGGTCGGCTCACGGCACGCCCCTGATCGGACGGTGTTCCAGACGGGTGAAGCCCGGGTCGGGGCATTCCGCCCGTTCAGCCCGCGAAGACGGCGCGACAGAGGTACACGGCGGCCAGGGCGCCGACGGCATCGGCAATGAGTCCGGCCCAGACGGCGTGCCGGGTCTTGCGGATGGATACCGCGCCGAAATAGACCGCCACCACGTAGAACGTGGTCTCGGTGCTGCCGAACAACGTTCCAGCACTGCGCGCCAGCAGGCTGTCCGGGCCATGCGCCTTCACCAGGTCGACCAGGGCAGCCATGGTGCCGGATCCGGTCAACGGCCTCAGCAGCGTCATGGGCAGCAACTCCACCGGATACCCCACCCACGACATGGGAACCGCCAGGGCCCGGGCCATGACATCGATTCCACCGGCTCCCCGGAGGAACCCGATGGCCATGAGCATGGCCACGAGATAGGGAATGATGCGGATCGAAGTCTGGAAACCTTCCCTGGCGCCTTCGATGAACTCTTCGTAAACCGGAACCCGGCATCCGGCGGCATACAGGGGAAACCCGGCAAGCAGCAGGGGCACCGACAGCAAGGAGAGCGAGTTCAGCAGGCGGATCCAGGTGGCTTCCTGAACCGCTCCTGCGGGCACCTCGGCCTGCATCAGCCTGAAGGCAAACCAGACGAAGCACCCCAGCAACCCGGCCATCGCGGGCCAGGTCCAGCGTGCAGGACGGGGAACCTGGGCGACGATGGGGTCTTCCGGGACGGAATCCACCACTCCCGACCCGACAGGTGCCGGACCTGGGACGACGCGGATGCGAAACATGGGGAGTCGGGCCATGAACTTGACGGCAATCAGGCCGGCCAGGGAAGAGCAGGCGGTGGCGAGCAGGGTGGTTCCCACGATGACGGTCGGGGTCCTCGAACCTTCGGCGGCGAGGACGGCGATGGCGGAGATGGGCAGCAATTGGACTGAACCGGTGTTGAGCGCGAGGAACGTGCACATGGCGTCCGTCGCCGTGCCCGGCACCTGGTTCAGCTTTTCGAGATCGCGCATCGCCCGGAGTCCTAGGGGCGTGGCGGCATTGGCCAACCCGAGGGCATTCGCAGCCAGATTCATCACCATGGACCCCATGGCGGGATGATCGGGCGGCACGTCCGGAAACAGTCGGACCAGGACCGGACGCAACGCCCGGGCAATGATGCGAACCAGGCCGGATGCTTCGGCGATCCGCATGAGCCCGAGCCACAGGGTCATGATGCCCGCGAGGCCAATGGCAAGCTGGACACTCTGGCCGGCGGCATCGAAGGCCCCCTGGATGGCGGTGGGGAACCGGCCGGTAAACCCGGCGAGAAGCGCGCCCCCCACCAGCAACAACAGCCAGATCCAGTTCAGCATCGGCGGATCCTTCCGGGCTGGGTCCGGCCGGACCTCACTGGATGGAGGCGAGGAGGGCCCGTTCCTCCTCGCGAAGCCGTTCGAAGGGAATGGACCGGGCCAGGGCCCGGGCCGATTCCCGCTGCCCGGCGGCATTCCGGATCAGGGCGACCAAGGTCTGGAAACGAGGATCCAGCGTTTCGAGAGCGACGCCCTCCTCTTCGAGAAGTTCGAGCCCGGCGGCAGCCTGTCCCTGACGGAAGTGCGCGAACGCAGCGAGGATCCTCCGGTAGGGATCCCTGGGATCGGATTGATGAAGGCTGAAGGCAACCTTGGCTGCCTGTTCCACATCCCGGTTCAGGATCAGCATGCTCTGGGCGTAGGTCTGTTGGACAGCGAGGTCACCCGGCGCATACCGGATCAGCTCGCGCAGGGCGCGATGGGCTGGTTCGAGACGGTTCACCCGTGATGAATGCTCAAGGATGATGCGACCCGCCTGGGCGGTCGTGCTGCGATTGACGAGCAGGGGTTCCCACGCCTCGATGGCCACCAACGGGAGGGATGCCCGTTCGGCCGTGCTGGCCAGCCAGATCAACCGTTCGACCGTCGCCTGTCCCTTCAACTCCGTCGCCATGCTGATACCCAACCGGAACGTCTCCGCCGCCTTGTCGGGTTCGCCGAGTCGCGCCTGACGCCATGCCTTGAGGCCGGTCACCAGGATCGGGTCCAGCTTCTTGCCCTCCAATTCCAGCGTCTGGTCCAGTGCGGTCCAATCCTCCATCCGTGCGACGGCCTCCAATCGGAGCGCGATCAGCGAGGAATTGGTGGTCTGCAAGGATTCCACAAACTTCCTCGCGGCACGCGGCGCCGCCACACCCAGGCACCAGTTCACATACTCGATCCGCTCCGGGTCCGTGGAAGGGGAAACATCTTCCGCCACGGCCGCCACCGCGGTCTCGCGGGTCTCGGAATCGGAGGTGAGCCGGAAACCCGAAACCATCAACCGATCCGAAAAAGCCAGGTCCGAACGCCGTTCCAGGGAACGGGCGATCTGGCGTCCCTCCACCGCGGTCAGCGATCCATGGTTGAGGAGCGTCGACGCCGCCAGGGGTTGCCGGGCTCCGCTGCTGAGGGCGATGCTCATCAGCAGGCGACGTCCCTCCGAAGCCCAGTCGGTGTTCCCACTCCGCAGCAGGGCAACTCCCAGCAGGTATTCCAACTCATTGTCCTTGGGATCCATCGACTGCGCCTCCCGTGCCAGTCCGACGGCGTTGGCAAAATCCTCGCCGCTGACCTGCAACCGGACCATGCGACGGAGATACTCGACACTCCGTGACTCGGTGGGGGCCAGCAGCCCCAGTTCTTCAGCCGCCAGATCCTGTCGAAGGAACCGGATCGCTGCATCGATGTAGGCGTACCGATCCTTGAGGCCTGCGCCCGGCATCGAGACCACCACCTGCCAGTGCGCGAGAGCATCCGGTTGACCCAGCGCGGTATAGAGGCGGGCCGCGATGCTGTGGACCGGAAGGGAGCGCGGAGCGAGTTGGAGGCCCAGTTGGACCTTGCGATGCGCCTCCATGTAGTTGGCAGACTGGAGCGCCGCCTCGGCGTCGGCCACCACCTGGGTGCTTCGCCATGCCCTCAGCCGGGTCCGGGCCGGGTCAAACCCCACGTACCCGATCAGGGACAACAGCCCGATCGTCAGCATCGGAAAGAGGAAATAGCGGTTGAACTTCTGGTCCATGCTCAACCGCCCGCGGCTGCGGGCGCGTCGCTCGGCACCTTGGCGGGCTGACGGGCTCGAAACTGGAGATTGTCCGGGCTGTTTGTCCCGTTCTTCAGGGGAATCCATGCTGGGCTGCTCTACGAAATTGACCGTCCTTTACCGTGCTTGATACCTCAGCATCCTGCGAGCGGACCTTCGCATTGTCACGCGCCAAACCCCCGTGCCTACCGGTCCGGAGTACGCAGGAACTGCCACCGGATCGCCTTGTTCGCCTTCACCGATACCCGGAATCGATCCCCGGGTGGCATTCCTTCGACCCAAAAGATCTCCCCTGATTCCGTTGCTCCAATCCAGCGGCGTTGCCGCTCGGCGCGGGGCACTTTCGCATCGGTAAACCGATCCTGAAGCTTCACCGTCCCCTGCGATCCCAGGGGCCGATACCGGTCGCCCGCCCGCCAATGTCGCAACTGGACCACCGGCCCAAGCTCCCCCGGGTCCAGCCATTCGACACCGCCCAATTGCCGTTTCCACTCGCGGGGCGGCCTGGCCATCGACCAGCGGAGGATCCCATCCTCCAACGGAACAACTCCCTCGTCCGCATTGAGATGGATCCGAATGAAACCGGCATCGGATCGCGAATCCGGAGGAGTCGCGGGAGACTCGGTCAGATGGATCCCTCCCGTCCCACCGTCCCGGATCCAGGTCCGGCCACCCATGCCGCTGATCCGGGCCCAGGGGTGTTGCCGAAGCCTTTCGATCAACTCGAACCCGGGTTGCTGTCCCATCCGGATCAGTGTTTCCCGCAGCACCGCCCGCTGAACCGCCACGTGAAGTTGGTCAAATTCCACGCGGTCCGACGAAGCCAGCCATTGCTCCGCCAGTTGACCCACACAGTCCGCATCGGTCCCGGTCAGTTCCGCCACCCGCGCCAGCACCGACTCGGCCGCCGGGAACCCGAAGAAACGGATCCATTCGCCGGTGCGGGTATCGCCCACCAGCACCTGCGGCGGGTGATCCTCGAAATTCGGGGCGTA
>CAZDYB010000215.1:0-2099 GCA_964509045.1 uncultured Akkermansia sp. | reverse complement strand
CGCCAGCACCGTGTCCGCGCCCGGACCGGCAAACTCCCTGAGGTAGGGCAGCAACTGATGCCGCACCGCATTGCGCGGGATCGAGAAGTCGGTGTTGCTGGCATCCTCCCGCCACGTCGCCCGGATCCGCTCCAGCCACCGTCGGATCTCCTCCCGCTTCACCGCGAGCAGCGGTCGCACCAGGGTCACCGCCGGATCCGAGGGTGAAGGCGCCCGCCACCGCATGCCGGCCAACCCCAGCCCGCCGGATCCCCGCAGCAGTCGCAGCAGGAATGATTCGACCTGATCATCGGCCTGATGCGCCAACGCCACGGCGGCCAGACCCCGTTGCCGGGCGGCCTCGGCAAGGAAGGCGTGGCGCCGGCGCCGCGCCCGCATTTCGAGGCTCTCCCCACGGTGTCCCTCTCCCAGGTCCAACCGCGCGACGACGCAGTCGAACCCCAACTCATCCGCCAACTGCCTGACAAACGCCGAGTCCGCCTCGGATTCCTTGCCGCGCAGGCCGTGATCGACATGTGCCACCACGTGCACCGCCCGATGGCGTGCAGGCTGTCGGGCCAGGGCCTGCAACAGACCCACCGAGTCGGATCCGCCCGACACCGCCACCAGAAGGGGTGAACCGGGCGGGATCCCGCAGCGGACCGACAGGTTGCGGCGCACCACTCCGGGAAGCGCATCCATGGACCCAACCTAGGCCGGCGGAGCAGGGGACCCGAGCGTTTTCATTCCAGGGAGCCAACAGATCGGGGTTCCCGGGTTTGGCCCCTTTCCCCGGCCCCAGGTATCGGCATCTCCCGCTTGGCTTCGATTTTGCCAATCCGATACGGTGCACGGCGGATGAAGTTCAAACGGCTCCGATGCCTCCTGCTGGCCACCCTCTGCAGCCTTGTGCGCGCAGGGGACGCTTCGGTGACCGGAGAACCCGCCCTGGTCACCATTGATGCCGCGGATGGTTCCGGGGAGTTGGAGATGGATTTCGGGACCGGCACCGCCACGGCGACCAACGGGGTGATCGTGCGTTATCTCGGCACCACGGTCCGAGCACGGTCCGTGCGGTTGGTCCGGACGGATTCCGAGGTCGAGGTCGAGGCCGATGGCCAGGTGGAGGTGGAATCCGATCAGGCCGGTCGCGGCCAGGCCTGGCGGGGTGAAGGCGCCCGCTACAACCTGACCCGTGGAACGTTCACCGCCCGGAACTTCCGGATCGGCCAACGACCGTTCTTTGCTTCAGCCACCGAAGTCTCCGGCATCCGAACCAACGGGATCTATTCGGCCGGCGATGCCTTCATCACCACCGATGACCTCGCCGAACCCGGACACCGCGTCCGGGCATCGAAGATCGAGATCGAGCCCGGTCGCCGGATCGAAGCCCGCAATGCCGTGCTCTACGCGGGATCCATCCCGGTCTTCTATTGGCCGATCTACCGGCGCAGCCTGCAGTCCCACGACCATTTCTGGACCGTCACCCCGGGATTCCGATCGGTCTTCGGAGCCTTCTCCCTCAACCGGTATCACTGGAATGTCAGCACCAACCTCGGGCTCACCTTTGATGCCGATGTCCGACAACGCCGCGGTCTCGCCGGTGGCCCGGGCATCGCCTATGACCTCGGTAAATTCGGTGTCGGCGAAGCCCGCCTTTATCTGGCCAAGGATGAAGATCCCTTCCGCACCGCTCTGCTGATTCCAGTCCGCGAAGACCGACGCATCTTCAGCTTCCGACACATCTACACCAATGCCTCCGGTCTCACCGTGAAGGGCAGGGTGGCGGAACAGAACGATGCCCTGGTCTACCGCGATTTCTTCGAAGGCGAATTCCGACGCGATCCCCAGCCCCGCACCTTCGGTGAGATCAACCAGGCCTGGCGCAACTGGTCACTCGATCTCCTTGTCCAACCCCAGATCAATCCGTTCTTCCAGACCATCGAAAGGCTCCCGGACATCAAGCTCACCGGGTTGCGACAGGAACTTGGCGAGTCGCCCCTTTACTACGAAGGCGAATCCTCCTTCGCCCATCTCCGGTTCCGCCCGGGCATGCTCGGCGGATTCGATTACGGCGGCATCCGGGCTGATTCCTACCATCAGGTGACCCTGCCCGTGAA
>CAZDYB010000214.1:0-7465 GCA_964509045.1 uncultured Akkermansia sp. | reverse complement strand
GTCCGCCACCCGATGCGCCCCCGTGGAGCTTGCATAGGTATAGGCTTCAGCGCCGACGATTCGCCAGTTGGTCACGCGCGGCGCATAGGAAGCCCCGCCATTGCGGTGGGCCGTGCCGGCAAACGTATAGAGCCGGGTCGGGTCCAGGCCGCTGATGATCAGGTCCAGGTACCAGCCCGGCGAATCCCCGTAGCTCATGTTGCCCGAGAAATCGACCTTGCCCGCAAACAATGCCTCGGCATCCGATCCCGGCGCGAACTCGGCGGTGTCACCGGCCGAATTGATGCTGCCCGTGGAGAAGAATTCCTCGTACATGACCGTCACCGTGCTGTCGGCTCCGGTCTGGAATACCTTCAACACACCACCGGGCCCTTCCCCCTGGAAATTCCGTCCCACGCCATAGGTGGTGACGTTTTCCGTCAACACCTGGCTGGTCTTGTAGGAACTGTCGTTGTAGGCCTCCCAATTGTCCTCCTGCTCCGCCATCAGGAACACGCCACCGGCATACCCCTGAAACGCACTGGCTCCCGGAAGTCCCCCGTTGGCCTCGCCCACGCTGTGGCTCGTCCGGATGATGATCGTGCCGTCCGCTCCAGGCTGGATGTCCACCCATCGCGCGACCAATCCATCCGGATTGTTTCCCGTGCTGAATTCCACCGAGTCTTCCGCCACCCGATGCGCCCCCGGCGAACTGGCATAGGTATAGCCATCCGCTCCGAGCACCCGCCAGTTCGTCACCCGCGGCGCATAGGAAGCGCCGCCGTTGCGGTTCACCGTCCCGGCAAAGGTGTATTTCTTCGCCGGATCCAATCCCGTGAAGATCGTGTCGAGATGCCAACCCGGCGAATCGCCGTAGCTCATGTTGCCCGACAGATCGACCTTCCCGCCGAACAACCCCTCCGCGTCCGACCCCGGCGCGTACGTGGCTGCATCGCCCGCCGAATTGATGCTCCCCGTCGACAGGGTCTCCTCGAAGGTCACCGTCACCGGTGTTGCCTGTCCGGTCGAAAAATGGATCAGGCTTCCGGTGAATCCTTCGCCCTGAAAGTTCCTACCCAGACCGAACGTGGTCACGTTCAGCGCATTGACCTGGCCTTCCTTGAAGGACGAATCGTTGTAGGCCACCCAACCTGCCTCGGCCTCGGGAAGCATCAAGCTTCCCATCAACAGCGCACAGCCCAGCGCCGGCACCACTCTTGAATCTCGTAATCTCATAGTCAGTTCCCGACCCAACCCGCTCCGGCGGAATCCTCACACCCTTTAATCTCGGGATGCTCCAGCACTCCTCGAAGACACGTTGGAATCGATTGGACCAATTCTCCCCGGATTGAACCCATTGGCAATCCAAGGGATCCGCGACTGCCCTTCCGCTCGGTCAATTTCCGGTGTCGAAGGATCCACCATGGGCCGCAAATCCCTCGGACTGGCTGTCCGGAAGACCTTCCTGTTGCTCGCGGCAACACCTCCCGGCGCTTCATTTCCGTCCATACCGTGTCTTGGTACGGGTCCCAGGTGTCGCTAGGGTTCCGCCATGGCGGAGTTGGCTACCGAAATCCTCTTCATCCTCGTCCTCCTTGTCGGCAACGGGCTCTTCGCCATGGCCGAGATCGCTGTGGTCTCATCCCGCAAGAATCGGCTGCGTCAACGCGCGGAAGCCGGTGACCTCGGGGCACGCGCCGCACTGGAGCTCGCCGAAGCCCCCAATCGTTTCCTCTCCACCGTCCAGGTCGGCATCACCCTCGTCGGCATTGTCGCCGGCGCCTTCGGCGGGGCCACCCTGGCTGCCAAACTCGCGGTCTTCGTCGCCCGCTACGAACCCCTCGCCCCCTACGCCGACAAGATAGCCTTCACCCTCGTTGTCGGTGCCATCACCTACCTCTCGCTCGTCCTCGGCGAACTCGTCCCCAAACAGATCGCCCTCAGCAACCCGGAACGGATGGCCAGCATCGTCGCTAGACCCATGCGTCTCCTCGCCACGGTCGCGTCTCCCCTGGTCACCTTCCTCACCCGCTCCACCGAGCGCCTCCTCGCCGCAGCCGGTTTCAAACCCGAACCCCAGACCACGGTCACCGAGGAGGAAGTCCGCGGCCTCATGCAGGAAGGACTTCGCGCCGGCGCCTTCAACCGCGTCGAAAGCCAGATCGTACACCAGGCCCTCGAACTCGATCGCCTGCCCGTCCGCGAGATCATGACCCCGCGTCCCAAGGTCATCTGGCTCAATCAATCCGACTCCCACGATCAGGTCTGGCACAAGATCGTGGTCAGCAATCACTCCTATTTCCCCGTCACCGCCGGCAACCGCGATCGCCCCGCAGGCATCGTCTCGGTCAAGGCCATCTACGCCAACCTCGCCGCCGGTGTTCCCGTGCGCCTCTGCGACCTCATGGTCAAGCCCCTCGCCGTCCACGAAACCCAACCCGTCCTCCAACTCGTCGAACTCTTCAAACGCACCGGCCAGCACGTCGCCCTCGTCGTCGACGAATTCGGCGTCACCGTCGGGATCGTCACCCTCAAGGACATCATGGAAGCCATCGTGGGCGAGTTCCCCAGCCAGGGCGAACGGGCACGCCCAACCGTGCTGGCCCGCGAAGACGGGACCTGGCTGGCCGATGGCCTCGTCGATCTCGATGGCGTCGAGTCCGCCCTGCCCGGGATCGCCTTCGGCCCCGACATCCGCCGCGATTTCCAGACCCTGGCCGGCTGGCTCATGGGCCGCTTTGGCAGGGTGCCGGCCGAGGGCGAAGCCACCGAACAGGCCGGCTACCTCTTCGAAGTCATCGATCTCGACGGCCAACGCATCGACAAGGTCCTCGTCCTGAAACGCTCCAGCACTCCGGCCCAAGCCGTGCTCACCCAACCCTCCGAAGGCAATCCCAGCCTGAATCCGTCCGATCCCCCTCCGACGACCTGATCCCCGACCGGATGTGGATCACTCCAGCAGTGGAGCGAGATTCTCATTCCGACGCGCCATCCCCGTCAGGGCAGGATCCAGCACCAGACTCCGCCGGATCCGGCTCCGAGCCTCCTCCGTGTTGCCCAGGATGGCCTCGTAACAGGCGAGGTGATAGTTCCACAGCCCATGGTCCCGGGCCCGTGGATGCGCCTGGATCAATGCCTCCCGGCATTCAGCAATCCGTCCCAACTCATAGAGGCAACAGCCCCAGACGATGAACCGGTCGGTGTCGGTCGGTTTGAGCCGACACAGACGCTCGCAGGTCGCCGCCGCAGCTTCCCATCGGCCCAGGTGTTGGTTGAGGACCGAGCGGAACTCCAACACCTCCTCCTCGCACTGATCCTCCTCCGCCAGGGTATCCAACTCGTGCAGGGCCTCTTCGGCCATGCCCAACTCGAAATAACCTGTGGCGGCTTCCAGCGTCCGACTGAAGCGTGTGAACGGCACTGGCCCACCGTGCCATGGTTCCGCGAAACGACAACGGACCGTGACGCCTGTCGACGGTCCGTCCAGAAGCAGCCGTTGCCGGGGCTCAGTGCTTCGGTGCGTTGTCCAGGCAACCCAGCTTGATGAACAGGCCCGCCGTGACCCCCAACGCCACCATCAACAGCGCCACGCCCTTGCCATTCGCCGCCATCACCACTCCCCCAGCCAGCAATGCACCCTCAAACAGGAAGAAACCGGTAGCCAACAACGCCTTCATGCCCCCAATCCTATCCGCGACCCGTCCCACGACAAGCCCGGTGTTCCATTCCAGCCACCGCCGCACCCCGGATTGGCTACTTGGCAAATTCCACGCACCGGGTCTCGCGGATCACCGTGATCCGGATCTGACCCGGATACTGCATCTGATCCTCGACCCGTCGCGCGATCTCCCGCGCCATCTTGAGGCTTTCCTGGTCGTCCACCTGTTCGGGGCGGACCACCACCCGCAATTCACGCCCGGCCTGCACCGCAAACGCCCGTTCCACTCCGGGATACTCCAGGGCGATCTGCTCGAGATTGTGCAGACGCTGGAGATAGGTGGTCATGCTCTCCGACCGCGATCCCGGCCGGGACGCGCTGATGGCATCCGCCGCCGCCACCAGGATTCCAAAGATGTTTTCGTGCGGCACCTCCTCATGATGCGAGGCCACCGCGTTCACGATCGCCGCGCTTTCCCCATTCCGACGCAGGAAATCGCCACCGACAATCGCGTGCGGTCCTTCGAGTTCATGCGACATCGCCTTGCCGATGTCATGGAGCAGTCCGGCACGACGGGCCATCGCCGGATCATCACCCAGTTCGGAAGCCATGAGGCCGCACAGGTGCGCGACCTCGAGGGAATGCTGAAGAACGTTCTGGGAAAAGCTGTGACGGAAATGCAGGCGACCCAGCACCCGGACCACCTCGGGGCTCATCGGCGGCAAGGCTGCCTTGTACACCGCCTCTTCCCCCGTCTTCAGGATGAAGGTCTCCATCTCCTCGTTCACCCCGGCCACCACCTCCTCGATCCGCGCCGGATGAATCCGCCCATCAATCACCAACCGTTCCATCGCCAGCCGCGCCGCCTCGCGTCGGACTGGATCGAACCCTGACAACACCACGGCATTCGGCGTGTCATCCACCAGCACCGTCACGCCTGTCGCCGCCTCGAACGCCCGGATGTTGCGACCGTCCCGACCGATGATCCGGCCCTTCATGTCATCGCCAGGCAACGCGACCGTGGCGGTGGAGGTCTCGAAGGTATGTCGGCCGGCATAGCGTTGGAGGGCGATGGACAGGATCCGGCGGGCCTGATCCTCGGCCCCGTTCCGGGCGTTCTCGAGGATGTGCCGGGACATCTCGGCGGCCTCCCGGCCGGTGTCCTGTTCGACCTGTCGAAGAAGCTGTTGCCGGGCGTCCTCGGCACTCACCTGGCCGATCCGTTCCAGTTCCAGCTTCCGTTCCTGCACCAACCGCGCGACCTCGGTCTTCTCCCGTTCGAGATCCGTCCGCAACCGGTCGACCGCTTCCCCTCGCGTGCGCAACTCCGTCTCCTGGATGGCAAACCGATCCAGTTGCCGGTTCACCGTCGCCTCGCGGTCCTTCAACCGTTCCTCGGCATCGTCCAACCGCCGCTGGCGCTCTCCCGCCGCCCGCTCCAACTCCGTGCGGAGGCGCGCCAGTTCGTCGCGGATCTCCGCTTCCATGCGACTCCTCACCCCGTCGGTTTCCCGCCGCAACTCGTCCGCCTTTTCCCGTTCCCGCGCCCTCAACTCCGCCAACAGGGCCCGTTCCCGGGATCGATACATCATGTAGCCGATCAAACCGCCGGCTCCGATGCCGATCAGGACCGCCACCGCCGTCTCATATGCCATGCTTCATTTGGATGCCCCGGGTCCATGCAACCCGCCAGGCACCACCACCAGGTTCAAACGTTTGTCATGGGGCTCCACCGGCACCGTCGGGATCAATTGTTCATCCAACCCAACACCGCAGGAGACACCCACCACGGATTCCAAAAGCCGATCGTAGAATCCTTTTCCACGGCCCAACCGTCCTCCGTAGCGGTCAAACGCTATTCCCGGAACCACCACGAAGTCCAGTAACCTGACATCCACCGTGTCACACCCGGGTCCAGGCTCCCGGATCCCGTACCGGCCCAACACCAGATCCGATCCCGGATCCCGGACCTCACACCACTCGTATCGACCCGTCTCCCCACTCCAACGCGGCAATGCCAGACCCCTTCCGTCCCGTATCCAACCCGCAATCCATCCCCACAAATCCGGCTCATCCCGTCTCGGCACGAATCCCCCCAGCCACTGCGCCCGCTCCAGGACCTCCAACCCCTCCAACCGCCCCACAATGGCCGACGTCTGCTCGCGTCGAACGGTCTCCGACACCGCCGCCAGCCGGCTCCGCATCTCCTCACGGATCCGCGCCTTCTCCGCCACCACGCTCATCTCGTCTCTCCTCCGTCTCTGCCGGTCTCCATCCCCGCCCCAGCCCGCACCGCCTCCGCCGCCGCACGCCATCGATCCAACCGCTCCTTGATCTTCTTCTCCGTCCCCTGCTCCGTCGGTTCATAGAACCGCTTCACCGCTCCCAGGTGATCCTGGGGCACGAAATGGTCCGGATGATCGTGCGCATACTGGTACCCCTCCCCGTTCCCCAGGCGCTTCGCACCCGCATAATGCGCGTCCCGCAAGTGCCGCGGCACCTCCAGCGTCCGTCCCGTCCGCACCTCCTCCAACGCCGCATCAATCGCACGGATCACCGAATTGCTCTTCGGCGCCGTCGCAATGTAGATCGTCGCCTCCGCAATCGGGATCCGCGCCTCCGGCCAGCCAATCCCCTCCGACGCCCGATGCGCCGCCTCCGCCAACACCAATGCCATCGGATCCGCCAATCCCACATCCTCCGCCGCATGCACCAGCAGTCGACGCGTGATGAATCGCGGATCCTCCCCCGCATGGATCATCTTCGCCAACCAGTACAGGGCCGCGTCCGGATCACTCCCGCGCATCGACTTGATGAAGGCGCTCGCCGTGTCGTAATGCGCATCCCCGTCGCCGTCATACACCACCGCCTTCTTCTGGATGCACTGCTCCGCCACCGCGAGATCAATCCGGATCCGTCCATCCTCGTCGGGCGCTGTCGTCAACGCCGCAATCTCCAGCGAGTTCAACGCCTTGCGCCCGTCCCCGTCCGACACCCGGGCCAGATGTGCGAGCGCCTCTTCGCCCACATCCAACTTCAGGTATCCCAACCCGCGCTCCTGGTCCGCCAATGCCCGGTGCATCAACTCCCTCAGGTCCGTCTCCTCCAGCGGTCGCAACTCGAAGACCTGCGAACGCGATACCAACGGTGAGTTGACGAAGAAGAACGGATTGTGGGTCGTCGCCCCGATCAACCGCACCACCCCGCTCTCGACATCCGGCAACAACACATCCTGTTGCGCCCGGTTGAACCGATGGATCTCGTCGATGAACAGCAATGTCGGTTTGCCCGTGTTGTGCAACCGATGCGATGCCCCCTGCAACACCCGCCGCAGATCCGCCACCGTCGCCTCCACCCCGTTCAACCGCTCGAACCGCACATGCGTCCGCAACGCGATCAGTTGCGCCAATGAAGTCTTCCCCGTGCCCGGCGGCCCAAACAGGATCAACGACTGGATCCGGTCCGCTTCCAACGCCCGTCGCAACAGTTGACCCGGACCGAGGATGTGACGTTGCCCCGCGTATTCGTCCAGGGTCCGGGGACGCATCCGCGCCGCCAGGGGCGCTGCATGCATGCCGGACGGGGTGTCGCCCCCCTTGATGACATCGGCAGCATTCGACCCGGAATCCGATCCCGGTCCGGACGTCGGTCCACGCTGGTCTCCAAACAGGTCAGGCTGCGCCATGGCAACCGTCACCGAACGGGATTCGCGGTCCCGTGAGAAGAAAGAAATCCCCACCCTGGCCGTTAAGGGCAGGCCCCATCTACCTGGTGGAACCAAGTGGGAACCACGTGGCTTCGCCGCCTTCCAGTGAAGGCATGACGTTG
>CAZDYB010000213.1:5310-7517 GCA_964509045.1 uncultured Akkermansia sp. | reverse complement strand
CCAGAGCCTGTCCCCAATCCCGGGAGCCTGTCCCCAATCCCGGGAGCCTGTCCCCGATCCGGGAGCCTGTCCCCGATCCGGGAGCCTGTCCCCAATCCCCGGAAGCCTGTCCCTTGTCCCTTTGCACCGATTGCCACCTCACCACGGCCAATCAAATCCCGACCGGGGACTTTGACCTCGTCGCCATCCTCAATCCTGGATGCGTCACAACACTTCATGCCTACGTGCCCCTTCCGCTCCGTATCGGGGATTGCCCCATGGACGTCATCGGTTTACGAAAGTTGTTCCCGGAGAAGTACCCACGTATGCGCCTTGCTCTGTCGTCGTCGCGTGGGGTCTCCGGAACACGTCATGATGCGCATTCCTCAGCTGGCCTGGAGCTGTCTGCTCGGCTTGATCTCCCTCGGCTCGGTCCAATCCCAGACCTGCACGCCCACCCCGGCCGGCCTGGTCGCCTGGTTCCGGGCTGAAGGCGATGCCCAATCCCTTCTGGGCGGGATTCCCTCCGACAGCACCGGCATCACCTTCATCGGCGGCAGGGCCGGCCAGGGGTTCCTCTTCGACGCCCCGGGCGCCGGCATTGATCTCGGCACCCCCACCTTCCTCAACGTCCAGGAGTTCACCGTGGAAACCTGGATCCGTCGTACCGCCACCAACGCCGTGGCGTCGGACGGGTCCTCCATCGGCTGGATCCTGAGCCGGGGCGGCAACGGATCGAGCTTTGGACTGCGCGACGACGGCCGGTTGATCCATGTCGGTCCGGGAAACGCCGTTCCAGCAGTATCAACGATCCCCATCCCCGACACCGAATTCCATCACGTGGCCCTGATCCGCTCCGGGGCGACGGTGCGATTCGTGATCGATGGGATGGAAGCCGGGGTCGAAGTCCGTCCGGAATGGCTTGGGTATGGCGGCGGAACGGTGCTGGGCCGGAGCGCGACGGACGGCTCGGGATCGTTCCGCGGAGTGCTGGATGAACTCGCGATCCTGGATCGCCCGCTGTCGGTGGCAGAAGTGGCGGCGATCCACGCGGCGGGGGAATGGGGCAAATGCATCCCTGCGGAAGACATCCCGAACGACATTGCGCTCGGGACGGAACGGCTGATCCAGGGATCCATCGCGGCGGGAAACCTGATGGTGACGTCGGACGGGTTTTCGAACGACGGCGTGCTGCGGTTGGAGTCAAGGCAGGGCACCTACCTTTCCGGGCTCACGGTCGAACCCGGGGCGATCACCAACCGTGCAGACGGCGGGATCCTGATCCGTCCCGGATCGGGTGGAGCGCGGACACTGAACGCGTCGATCTTCAACGACGGCCTGTGGAGCATCACGCATCCCACGAGCCTGAGTCAGGCGCATGGGCGGATCATCCAGCGTGGAGAATTGGACCTGAGCGATTCCGGAAGCCTCACCCTTTCGGGAACCGGACTGCGACTGGACCTGGTGGATGGGTCGGTGACCGGCGGATCGCGACTGACCGGCAATGGGATCCATCTCCGATACCTGGGCGGCAGTCTCGAAGGAGCGCCCATCCTGGTGAACAGCCGGCTGGAGATCGATCCGTCGAACAACGTCCCGGGCACGTTTTACCTCACGGGTTCGGGCTCGGCCCTGGTCGGTGAACTCCAGGCCGGACACCAGGTCATCCTGGGCGGCAGTTCGGCGGGGAGTTCCAGCACCATCCAAGCCCCGACCGGACTCCGGTTGGGTGGCCTGCTCCGACTTGAATCGCGCAACTCCAGTTTCAACTCGGCCCTGCAGGTCAGCGGTGGACCGTTGGAGATCCGGCCCGGAGGAGAATTCCGATCCGTGTCCGGCACGGGCGGCACTCGCACCCTGACCGCCCAACTGGTCAACGACGGGTTGTTCAACGTGACCCAATCCCTCGCCCTTTCCGCTTCGGGCGGAGATCACATCAATCGCGGCGAAATCCGGATTCCATCGGGCAAAACACTGGCCCTGACCGGCGTTGGCCAGGGATTCCTCCAGGAAGCCGGCGCCATCCGGGCCAGCGGCCTGTTCGACATGACGGGGATGCGCTTTGAGTATCGGGCGGGTGAACTCGAAGGAACCCTTTACCTCCTCCAGACCGATCTCCGGTTGGAACCGGTCGGGTCCAATCCGATCAGCCTGATCCTGAGCGGCAGCAGCAGTCGGTTGCGCGGCTGGTTGAACCCGGGCCAATCGTTGTGGATCCGGGGTGATTC
>CAZDYB010000213.1:0-5210 GCA_964509045.1 uncultured Akkermansia sp. | reverse complement strand
TACGAAGGCGGCGAGATCCGCGGCGTGCCCTACCTGGACGGATCCCGGCTGGTGATCGGGGCGGGGACGGGGCCGGTGGAATTCGTGATGACGCGGAACGGGTCGCGATTGGAAGGGAACATCGGGGCGGGTCAATCGGTACGGGTGCAGGGATCCTCGCGGGGATCGAGCACGACGTTGTTGGCACCGCGTGGGCTGACCAATTCCGGCACGTTGATCCTGCAGTCGGCCAACTCGACTTACCTCACGGGATTGACCGTGGATGGCGGCGCGTTGGTGAACCGGCCCGAAGGATTGATCCGGGTGGGGGCAGGCAGCGGCGGGCCGCGCACGATCACGGCGGAACTCCAGAACGAAGGCGAATTCCGGGTGGCCCAGACGCTCACCCTGGTGCGCCCCGGCGTGACCCATGTGAACCGCGGCCGGTTCATCATTGATGCCGGCAATTCCCTGAACGTGTCCGGACAAGGCCAGGGGTTCCGGCAGGAGGCCGGGTTGCTGGAGATCAACGGAGGAGCTGACCTGACCGGCATCCGATTCGAGTACCTCGGAGGTGACATCGTGGGGACACCTTACCTGGATTCCGTCCGGTTGATCCTGGGCCCGGATGCGATGGGTCCGGTTTCCTTCAACCTCGGACGGACGGGCAGCGAGATCCGCGGGGTGTTGAAGCCCGACCAGACGATCTGGATCCGTGCCGACAGCCGGGTGAGCAGCACGGTGGTGACGGCGCCGGAAGGTTTCACCAATGCCGGCGTCCTCCGGATCGAAGCGGTCAACTCGGGCTACACCGCCGGGTTCAATTCCGGTTCCAACGGCCTGCTCAACCTCCCCGGCGGCCGCATCTGGATCCGGCCCGGAGCGGGTGGATCGCGTCTGCTGACCGGTCCGCTGCTGAACCAGGGGACCTTGGATGCCGACCAGACCTTCACGCTCGGACCAGCCGGGACCACCCACCGCAACGCCGGTGAATTCACCATTGCCGCCGGCCAGACCCTCACCTTCCCCGGAGCCTCCCAACGATTCATCCAGGAAGCCGGCACCCTGCGTGTCCTCGGTTCCCTCCAACTCGACGACGACACCTTCCGCTATGCCGGCGGTCAGGTGGAAGGCTCGTTGCTGCTCTCGGATTCCCGACTCGAACTGCCCGCCTCCGCCGGTCCCACCGGCACCTTCCTGTTCCGCGGCAACGGCGTCCTCACCGGCTCCGTTCCCGCCCAGGTCCGGGTGGTGCTGGAAGGAGGCAGTGCTCAAGGCAACGGCCTGCTCACCCTTCCCTCCGGCCTCGTCAACGCCGGACGCCTGACCCTCCTCACCCGCAATTCCACCTACAGCGCCCAGGTCAACAGCACCGCCGCCCCCCTCATCAACGCCCCTTCCGGCATCCTCGAAATCCTCCCCGGAACCGGCGGCTCACGCCGGATCCAGGCCGCCCTCGTCAACCGCGGCCTCCTCGATCTCCAGTTCTCTTCCCGCATCGGTCTCCCCGTCGAAGGCGTCCTCTCCGAAGGCCGCATCCTCATCCATCCCAGTGTCACCCTCACCCTCGACGGCCCCCTCCGACTCAACCGCGGCCGTCTCGACGGCGCCGGGGTCATCGCCGGCACCGTCATCTCCGATGCCCTCACCGCACCCGGTCCCGGAATCTCCCCCCTTCAGGTCAATGGCCCCTGGCGCCAGGGTCCCCGCGGCATCCTCGACCTCGAGATCGGTCCCGGATCCAACGACCGGCTGCGCGTCACCGGCCGACTCGATCTCGGGGGCTTGGTCCGGGTCCGATTGCTCCCCGACCACACGCCGGTGGCGGGCACACGCCATGTACTGATCGACGGTCCCGCGCCGGTGGGACGTCCGATGCTCGATCTTCCACCGCTGCCCGCGGGTCTGGGTTGGGAAGCGGACTACACCGCCGGCCTTGCCCTGACCGTGGTCGAACTTCCCGAAACCGATCCGGCCGTCGGTGTCGCCGGTCGGGTCACCGGTCCCGACGCCCTCCCTCTGGCCGATGTGCCGGTGCAGATCCTGGACAACGATCCCCGGGGTCTGTTGGCCGAGTACTGGAACGGGACGAATCACCTCGGACCACCCATCCTCGCCCGGATCGAATCCACGCTCGAACAACGCTGGGGCAACGCCGCTCCCGGCTCCGGCGTCACCAAACCCTTCACCTCGCGCTGGACCGGCACCCTCATCCCCGACCACTCGGAGACCTACCAACTCATCACCACGAGCGATGCCGGGATCCGGCTGTGGATCGATGACATCTTGTTGATCGACCAGTGGACCCCGCACACCGCGACCACCCACAGCGCCGAGATCGGATTCGTCGCCGGCCAGCGTTACCCGCTTCGGATCGAACACTTCGACCTCGGTGGGCCGGCCATCGCCGTTCTCGAATGGTCGAGTCCTTCCCAACCCCGCGCCGTGATCCCGCAATCCGCCCTGCGCGCCCCGACCGACGCCCCGGTCAATTCCCTCCGTCAATGGACCGTTCGCACCGATGCCGATGGCCAGTACCAGGCCGCGGTGCCCCCCGGCAACTGGGCCATCCAACCCGTCGGTTGGATCGATCTCGGTTTCCGTCCCGTCGATCCGCATCCCGTCACGGTCAGCAACGACGTCGTCACCGTGGATTTCAATCTTCAACCCAATGAAGCCGACCGGTTCCCCGATCTCATCGCTTCCACCCCCGTCGCCCCAGCAACCGCCGTGGCCGGATCGCCGGTCCCAGTCACCTGGACCGTGTCGAACACCGGCGAAGCCGTCGCCCGCGCCCCGTGGCGCGAGGTGGTGTTGCTCGGATTGCAACCGTCCGGCTTCGGCGCCGTGGAAGTGGGCCGGTTCGACGTCACCACCGATCTCGCCCCGGGCGCCGTCGTGGAACGTTCACTCCCCGTCAACATCCCCGTCGGCTGGACCGGTCCGCATCACCTGCTGGTCCGGGTCGATTCCAACCTGGCGGTGGATGAACGGGATGGCGAAGACAACAACCTGAGTGCGGCGCGGTCGTTGAACCTGTTGATCGGCGATCTCGTGGTGGACCGGGTGGAAGCGCCGGTGACCGGTGCCTGGGGCGAATCCTTCGACCTCACCTGGGTGGTGCGCAATGCCGGTGGCGCTCCGGTTCAATCGCCCTGGACCGATTCCATCCACCTGTCCCCGTTCACCACCGGCGGAACGTTGCTCACCAATCTCAACCCCGCCCGCAGCACCGCGCTCGCCCCCGGTGAATCCCACACCAACACCCTCCGGGTCCTCCTCCCGCTCGGCGCCCAGAATCCGCCCGGCACCTACTACTTCCTCGTCCGCACCGACCGCACCGGACAACAGCCCGAGGCCAGTGAATCCAACAACCTCGGCGCCTCGGCTCCCGTCAATGTCACCCGTCCCCCACCCGCGGATCTCATCGTCTCCCGGATCGAAGTCCCGGCCCTGGTCGAGGCCGGTCGCCCCTCCGTCATCCGATGGACCGTCCGCAACCAGGGTCTCTCCACCGCCATCGGTCCATGGCGCGATACCGTCGCCCTCGATGCCGGATCCATTCCGGTCGCGACGGTCGACTTCAACGATTCCCTCGAGCCTGGCACCGAGGTGATCCGTTCCCGCGAGATCCTTTTCCCGGCAACCTGGGCCGGCACCCACACCCTGCGCATCACCACCGATGCCGAAGATCGCGTGTTTGAAACCGGTGACCCGACCAACAACAGCGCCGTCAGTCCCGACCCATTCCAGATCCTCGCGCCGGATCTCGTTCCCGTCTCGCTGACCGTGGCCGATGCCCAGGCGGGCCAACCGTTCCCGGTCGAATGGAGCGTGCGCAATGCCGGCAACGCCGATGCCCCCGGGATCTGGTTCGACCGGCTCACCCTGGTCGGTCCCGCCGGTGAACGATTGCTCGGCACCTATCCGCGGCCCGGTACCGCAGCCCTGGACCAGATCCTGACCTACACCCAGTCCCTTCAGGTCACCGTTCCGCTGACAGCGGATTTCATCCCGGGCCACTACCGGTTGCGGCTCGATTCGGATTCCCGGGCCGATCTCCTCGAATCCACCGAGTCCAACAACCACATCGAGTCCGCCCTGTTCCGCATCGGCTTGCCGCCGCTCCCGGATCTCACCCTGAACCGGATCACGGCACCCATCGGATCCGCTCCGGGCGGCGTGCTGCCGGTCACCTGGGAACTGGCCAACACCGGCGCGGCAACCGTTCCCGCAGGATCCATCCTCCGTCTCGATCTCCAGCCCGAACCGCCCGCGATCCCGCGCACCCTGCTCACCCTGCGCATCGATGAACCCATTCCCGCCGGGTCATTCCTGGTCCGCACCTCGAATGTCATCATCCCCGTCTCCAGCTCCGGGCCCGTCCGCATCCGCGCCCTGGCCGATGCCTCGGGCGAGGTGGTGGAATCCGACGAGACCAACAACCAACGCGACACGGTGTTGGCAACCGAGGTCTCGCGTCAGATCACCTGGTCGTTGCCGGTGGAAGTGATTGCCGAGAATGCCGAACCGCCGGCGGTCCGCGCGCGCCTGACCCGTTCGGGTCCGCTGGAATCCCTGCTCGAAGTCGCCCTCACCAGTGCGGACACCAATGAAGTGGTCCTGCCGCCTTCCGTGAGTTTTCCCATCGGCACGGCCACGGTGGAACTGACGGTTCAAGTCGTCGCCGATGGCCGGGTGGATGGACCCCGACCCACCCTCCTCACCGCCGATGCCGCAGGGTTCAATCCGGGTTACTTCACCCTGACCGTACTCGATGCCGATCGCGCCCGGCTCACCCTGGTGCCCGAGACCAATCGCGTGGTCGAAGGCCTCAGCATCCCGGTGATCCTCCGGCGTTCCGAGCCGACCGTTGATCCACTCCAGATCAATCTGTCGTCCAGTACCGGTGACCTCGCGCCGCCCGCCACCGTGACCCTTCCCGCCGGCTCAAACGAAGTCGCCTTCGCCCTGATCGCCGCCGAGAACGACCGGTTGGAATCTTCACGCCCCGTCCTCCTCACCGCCGAAGCCGAAGGTCACCTCGCGTCAACCGTGGAGATCCTCGTACTGGACAATGACGATCCCGGATTGCTCCTGGACCTGGCACCCACGCAGATCGGGGAAGGCGACGGCCCCGTGGCGGCCACGGCCACCTTGACCCGAAGCCAGGGCATCGGACGTCTCCTGCGTGTCCGGATGACTGCGAGCGATCCCGGACGCCTGGTGGT
>CAZDYB010000212.1:0-7546 GCA_964509045.1 uncultured Akkermansia sp. | reverse complement strand
CATCCCCCGCCGCCACCTCGCGCAACCGCGCCAGAGTGTCGTCGGTGGATCCATCATCGATGACGATCACCTCCAGCAGCGGATGTTCCTGGGCCAGCACACTCCGCAGGGCATCGCCCACGTAGGGCCCCACGTTCCACGCCGCCATGATCACGCTGAAGGTCATTCCATGTTCCCACCCAGCCTCAATAGGCCTTGATCATTGTCTTCCCGATTGATGCCGATAAACTGGCCATCGTCGGGCGAGACGCATCGTCTGCCCGCTCCGCTTCCACCATGTCCCGTGCCCCTCTCGTCACCGTCGTGGTGCCCAATTACAACCACGCAAGGCATCTCCCACAGCGCCTCGACAGCATCCTCAACCAGAGCTTCAAGGACTTCGAACTTCTCCTGCTGGACGACTGCTCCACCGATGACAGCCGTCGCGTCCTGTCCGAGTATGCCGCCCGTTGCGGAGCCCGTTGCGATTTCAACTCGGTGAACAGCGGTTCACCGTTCAAGCAATGGAACCGGGGCGCCCGCCAGGCACGTGGTGAATATGTGTGGATTGCCGAGTCCGACGACTCCGCTTCCCCGGAGTTCCTCGCCACCCTGGTCGGCCTGCTGGAGTCCGATCCTTCCCTCGTCCTCGCCTACTGCCGCGTGGAGTCCATTGACGAGGAAGGCCGTCCCAGCCCAGGGGGGCCCATCGGGCTTTATTCCACACCCCGTTGGTTGGCGGATTATACCGCGGACGGTCCCGAAGAATGCGCGCGATATATGTGCTTTCAGGCGACCATTCCCAATGCATCCGCCGTGGTCTTCCGCCGCTCGGCAATGGCCGCGGCCGGCTGGGCGGAGGAAGGGATGCGGTATTGCGGGGATTGGATCACCTGGGCGCGTTTGCTCGCCCACGGTCGCCTCGCCTTCACCGCCCGGGTCCTCTCCCAGTTCCGAATCCACAGCGCGAGCCTCGGCAACCGCAGCGCCGGTCGGGGCGTCTACTACCGGGAATCAGCTCGGGTGGTGGCCGAGATCCTCCAGCGCTTCCCGGCTTCCCCGGACATCCACCGCGCGGCCGTCCAGGGACGTCTCGGTGAATGGGTCGGCTATTGCCTGGATAGGCCGCGACGGTTCCTTGACGCGGACGGAAGGGAAGTCCGGAAGGCCCTCGCTGCAGTAGAACCAAGCCTGAACCAAAGGATGGTGAAGGCCATGGTTCACCAGACCATTCAGCGGCTGAAACATTCTCTGCGCTGAAGCAAGACGCAACGCAACCTCATCGGCGCGTCCGCAGCAGCATCCCTACCCGCTTCGACCTGCGCGCACCCAACGCGCCAGCTTTCTCCCATCCCGCTAAAGTACTATCGGCGGGCGTTCGCCAGCAGGTTTCAAACTCAAAGGAGACAACACAGAACCTTCTCAGTTCGAATCTTGGGAGCAGCCCCAAGTCCCAGCATCCCGATTCAAGCCGGACTTCGGACCCCATCACGACTGATACTTGACCGCAGCAGCCGACCGAGGTGGCTGACCGCTGCATCCGCTTGGTTAGTCATGCCAACCAAATGTCACGCCCGTGAAATTCCGAGCGCCTGAAGTGGAGCTGATGCGGTGGGATTGAAGAACGCCCGGTGTCGGGCCGTGTGTCACAACCCGGCTTCAAGATCGCGAGACACGACAGGATCAAAGTCTCGATGCCACAGGATTTACTGCACCAGTCAGGCCACCATTTTCAGGCTCTTGAGAAGTCGTGGACCGATGACTTCGATGGTGTGGCGTTCCATCGCATTTCTCGCAGCCGCCACCCCGTAATCCCGCAACTCAACCGGAGACCGGGATACCCGCAACAGTGCCTCCAACATTCCAGCCTCGTCCAGGTAGGGCACCAAGACTCCGCCTCCGTTGGAGACAAAATCCTCCACCCCGCCCGAACCACGAAACCCGAAGATCGGCAACCCCATCGCTGCGGCTTCCAGCATGGCCACCGGAAAGGGATCCACTCTGGACGTCAGACAGAACGCATCCATGGCCGCAAGATACGGCTTCACGTCGTCACATGCTGGAATCAGATGGCAACGCCAATCCGCTTCGATCCGGGATAGGTCATGTCGTATGGATGAATGAGCATCGGTGGATTCCCCGCCACCAACCCATACAAAGCGGATTCCTGCATACCTCTCCAGTCTGATCGAGTCCCTGACCAGCCTTACGAAGACATCACTTCCCTTTCGGCGGTCCATGGTTCCCACCATACCCACCACAAAGTCCCGCGCGCCCACTCCCAGTTCCTTCCGGACCCGCTCACGCTGCGGCTTCGCACCTAGAACATCGGCCTCCCGGACATGGTGAAACTCCTCAACGATCTCGACACGGTCCGACGCTATTCCAAACTCATTTGTCAGGCCGGACGCAACGCCTCTGGAACAAGCGATCCACCGCTGAACATCGCGGTGGGACCTCATGAATGCTTCCGAGCCGATCAGACCCCGGATGGACTGCGGCAACTCATGGATATTGCAGGTAATGGGAATTCCGGCGCGCGCAAGCAGACTCCCCCACCCCCCAGTGGCCGCTGTATTGGACCAGGCCCGATCAACTCCCCCGCGTCTCAGCCTCCCCCGCAGCAACGCTCCTCGCACTTGATGACCCATCGCCGAGCCAAATATCCGCTGAATCGCACCTCGCACCATCCACCCGTGAAAACCCGACAAATCGACCACCGGCAGAACCTTGCGGTATTCCTCAACCAATGGTCCGGACCTGCCCAACCAAAGCTCACCATCCAGTTCTCCTCTCTCGCGCAACCACTGGAGCCACCATAGCAGCAGCAAAGGCGCCCCAGTTCGGGAGGCTTCATGTCCAAGAAAAAGGGCGCGCATCAGGAACTCCCCTCCAAGCTTCCGAACAGTCGAATCGACAGCCTAACGCCAGGCAGCAGTTAGACGCTCCGTTCTCCAACCCCGGTCACCCCTCCCGACACGCCTCCACGATCTCCGCCAATGTCCGCTCCAGATCGTACTCATACTTCCACTGCGGATAATGCGACTGGAACCGGCTCACGTCGCTCACCCACCAGATGTGATCCCCGCTCCGATTCTCATCCACATAGGTCCAGTCCAGCTTCTTCCCCGACAACCGCTCACAAATCGCAATCGCCTCCAGCATCGAACAGTTGGCATGACGGGAGCCCCCCAGGTTGTAGACCTCACCCACCCGCGGCTTCTGGAAGAACTCCCAGAATGCCGAGACCAGATCGTGACTGTGGATGTTGTCCCGAACCTGCTTGCCCTTGTAGCCAAACACCCGATACGGCCGCCCATGGACGACGCATTTGGAGAGGTAGGCAAGGAATCCGTGCAACTCCGCCCCGCTGTGCGCCGGTCCCGTCAGGCAACCCCCACGGAAACAGGCGCTCTTGAGCCCGAAATACCGCCCGTACTCCTGCACCAGGATGTCCGCCGCCACCTTGCTCGCCCCAAACAACGAATGCTTCGACTGATCGATCGACATGGTCTCATCGATCCCCCGCGCATACCGGTGCCCGTCCGGAATCTCCCATCGCGTCTCCCGCTCTTCCAGAGGCAACCGGTTTGGCGTGTCCCCATAGACCTTGTTGGTGCTCGTGAACAGGAACACCGCCTCCGGTGCATGGCGCCGCGTCGCCTCCAACAGATTCAATGTCCCAGTCGCATTCACATGGAAGTCCGTGAACGGCTCCCGCGCCGCCCAATCATGGGACGGTTGCGCCGCCGTATGGACCACACCGGCAATGCTGCGTCCATACCGGGCAAACAAGGCGTCCACCGCCCCCTGATCCCGGATGTCGAGCGACTCATGATGATAACCCGGACACCGATCCTTCACCCGGGCCAGATTCCGGTCGGTCGAGGCTTCCGGCCCGAAGAAATAGGCCCGGAGATCATTGTCGATCCCCACCACATCCAACCCCTGTCGGGCAAAATGCAGGCACGCTTCGGAGCCAATGAGGCCTCCCGATCCGGTAACAATCATCACGCTCATGAATCAGTCCCAAGAATTCTATCGTCGCAACGCCCGCACAATCCGCCTCAGCGTCCCCTCCGCCAGCGCCCATCCCAAAGCCGCACTCAGCCGCCGTCCCAGCACCTCCGGATCCTTCAGCCTTCCTGAAGACCGCTCGAGCATCATCCGAGCCGCCAGATTGAGCACCTCGGACGCCACCCGAACCCGCATGCGAAAGTCAGGCGCATATCCGAAGTAGGCCGCCAGCATTTCGAACCGGGCAAACTCAATGAAGTTCCTCTCAACCCACAGGTTCTGCGCAGAAAAGCTCGTGGGATGAACCCGGTACCGGGTGAGCCGCTCGGGAGAGTACCGGAATGTTCCCTCCGACCCCAATCGCAGCCAGGTGAACCAATCCTCGAACTGATAAACCATCCCCTGAGGAAAACAGTCTTCCGACAGGGACCTTCGCCGACAGACCACGGTCGAGTTGCAGATCCGGTTCTGCTGGAACGCGCCCAGGTTCTCAAAAAGGCGATACTCACTCGCCTCCTCGCCGCTGAAACCAAAGCCGGCACCCGGTCCGACCTGGCCTTGGTCCACGCGATCCACAAGCACCGGGCCATGCACCAGGACGCACCCAGGACTCTCCTCCAGGATCGCGACATGCCTGGCCAGTTTATCCGGCAGGAACGTGTCGTCCGCATCCAGGAATGCGATGTAATCACCCTTTGAAACCACAAATCCGCTCCTCCGGGCTGCGCTCACTCCCCGATTGCGCTCATGTCGAACCAACTCCACCCGATGCCCCTGAAACCTGCTCGCAAAATCCTCAACCGCATTGCAGGTGCCATCGTCAGGCCCGGCATCGTCCACCACGATCAGCTCCCAATCCGGATGGGTCTGTGCCCCGACCGAATCGAGCGCCTCCCGGATAAATCGTCCCATCTTGAAGGCAGGGATGATGACACTGACCAGCTTTCTCTCCATGGCGCGCATTGCGGGAGGGTGAAGATCACCACTTCGTCTGGCCTTCCAACCAACTGCCCTCCCTTACAAAAGCCATCTCCACCAGACACAGGAGCCCGCAGTTCGGAGACCGATTCAAGTCGGTGACATCAAACAGGCGGTAGCCACGACCTTTCATGAATTGAACGATCTCCAGGAAGGCATTCTCCTTGGCCCCCGACATCAACGATGCCTCCACAAAGAACAGGTCGGTCCTCCCCAGGAATGGTCCGCAACCCGCCAGGACCTTCAGGTCCAGGCCTTCCGCATCAATCTTGATGATATCCGGGGCCGGCAGGTTCAACTCCTTCACCAAGCGCTCCACTGTCGTCACCCGAACCTCGACCTGCCGGTAACCCTCCCGGGCCGCCTGCTCTGCGCTCAGCAGGAAATTGCTGCTGTCGTCCCGTTCCCTCACCGTCAGCAACAGCTTGGACTCGGCATCGGATGCCCCCGCAACAACCCAATGCAGGTTCCTGTTGGAATCCAACAGGTCGGCGACGCTGGATCGAAGCCAATCCTGGGGCTCCACCATGGCCACGGTGAGATTCGGAAAGTATCGGAGAGCCGTGCGTGTCCAATTACCGTGATTGGCACCCACATCGACCAGACATCGGGGCTCAAAACCTACCCGCCGCAGCCCTTCCAGACAGAGTTCCAATGAAGACGGAGGCGCCGGCCTCGCCCCAGCCCCAACAGGCTGAAGCCCCACCCTCCTCAGGATCGCCTTGATTACCGATTTCAAACTTCTCATGTGCTGGATTGGATCTGCCGAAATCTCACGCCGAATGAAACCACCTTTACGAGCGACCCCGGGCCGAAATCACCCCCGCAAAACACTCCGGAAGCCGGTCTGCCGAATGATCGAACCTATAGTCAGACCAACGGGCACGCCGTCCAAGCTCCTCGCGATACCCGGGAGCAACCATCCGCCGAACCGCTCGAACGAGGGCCTCGCCGTCCCCCTCGGGTACCACCTCTCCCAACCCATACTTCCGTACCCGTTCGGCCATCAGATAGCCATCGCTGACCAGGATCGGACGCTCAAAGTACGCAGCCTTGGTGAGGACGTTGCTGCTGTTCGGAAACGAACGATACGCCCCGAATACAGCATCCGAACGTGAGATCACGGAGTTCATCGTCGATTCCGGAAGCGCTTGCAGATGCGCCAGGACGTTGGGCGATTGCTCCCAGATCCGCTCCATCTTCGTCCGCTCCTTCGTCTCCACCTGGCCCCAATACACTTCGCCTCCCAGGACAAAGAACACGTCCCTCATCTCCGGTCTCGCCATGAGGGCACTGAAATCGGCCAACCCTTTGGTCCACTGCAGGTGGCCCACCAGCGATACCATCGGCCTGCCACGGGCAAGCAATTCCAGCTTGTTCACCAATCCCCATCCATCTCCACCCTCCTCAGGCAACTGGGTCTGAGTCATGTCCGGAAACACCACCACCGGCTTGCCCCCACTCAACCGCTCCATCGGAGCGACCACCCCCTCGTCCAAGACTCCCGCAGCCCGCATCCAGGGCGACGTGAAAATCCGCTCCGGACAGGGCAATCCACCTACGTAGGGAATCGGGGAACCCGGCATGCGAAACGATCGGGCATGGAGATAAAGCCCCGCCCACGGAAAACCGAACCTACGCTCCGCAAGACGGAAGTGCTCAAACTGGCGGTCATAGATGCAGGAAAAGAAGACCAGATCCAACTTACTGCCCTTCCTCTGTTCCCACGCCCTCAACTGCCCACCCAGTCCACCGAAGAAGCGCAAGGCATCGTAGTGACCACGCCATCGGGCAGGACGGAAGGCCGAAGCCGCCGGACCGCGAATCCCCACGGGTTCCTCAACCCGCTCCCGTTCCTCCTCTCCCAACCCAACCAGGGCCAATCGTTGAAGAAAATCCGCAGGCTGGACACAGAACGGAACAACCCGACAACCCAACCGCGCCAGTGCCGCAGCATATTGAACAAAATACATCGGATGGTGCCCCATCCAGTTCCATTCCGTAAGCCCTATGGAAGTCATCCCAAAATTCGGTTCCCGTGATATGACACAATCCAGCTCGAAGAACTGCGAACTCCTCCACCCATCCCACGCCGGTCCCCGCCTCAGAAGAACCAATTCGGAACAATCTCCCACCCAGCATCCGGTTGGTCCGGTCTGACCCGCACAATCGTGTGCCCTCGGTACTTGCAACGCGCCACATAGCGGCCCGGCCTTCGGATTCCCCAATCCAATACCAATTCCCGCATCCGGTTGGGAGTCCAACCCAAAGACACGCGGGCTTCCTTCAACGCTCTCAGGCATCCCTGCGCATACTTCTCACGCTGTGCCGTCTGCTGCTGATGCTGCAACCGGAATCCCGCCAACGGTATTGATCAACCCGGGGCAGCCGTCCCGTACCAATTCCGGGATCCCGCTCCGGATCCGGCGCACCACCGGGACCACTGTACAGCGACGATTACCTTTTCCCACCCCATGCGCCATTCCCTCCATCAACGAGACCGGCAATCCCTCAAACTCCGACATCAGCAGCGTCGCCCGACTTTGCCGCAGCGCCTCCTCCACCCCCGCTC
>CAZDYB010000211.1:1096-7549 GCA_964509045.1 uncultured Akkermansia sp. | reverse complement strand
GGTTTGGTCGCGCGGGACCGGGCGGTTTTGCCGCGCAGGGACTGCCGCGGGAGCGCGGTGAGCGCTCAACTTTGTGTTGCTGGTGCAACAAGAAGTTGAGCGTTGCGGGGAGGTGGGATCGCCGGACGATGGGAGCGCGGGAAGGCGGACGGGCGGGGATGGGGACGGATCAGCGGTCCGGGTTGAGCAGATGCCATTCGTTGATGGCGGGGATGGGCAGGGGTTTCCAGGATTTCCCAGGGAGACGGATCGCGGCGGCATCGATGGCGGCGGATGTGCCGAGACCGAAGTGGAGGTAACCGGAGGATTGGGATCGGTGGGATTCGCCTGCGGTCAGGCGTCGTTCGAGGGTGCGTCCGCCGGCCTGGATCCGGATCCGGGTGTCGAGACCGGAGCGGTCCCGGAACTGGAATCCGATCCAACGCCCTGGGTCAGTAGTGTTGTTGCGCAGGAGGATGAGTCGCTGACGGGGACGCGGCCATTCCTCGAAGGTGGTGATGGCGAGGTCCATTCGGCCGTCGCCATTGAAGTCCAGGGTCACGGCGTTGCGGGTGTCAGCCAACACGGCGGATCCTGCCAGCCATCCGAGATCGGCATAGGCGGGTCCATCGGTTCCGAGGAAGAGGGCGCCGTGCTGCCAACCTCCGTACGAGGCGGCATCGGCAGCCCGCTTTCCGGCGGCGTTGCGGAACAAGATATCGGCGACTGGATCCGGGGAAGAGTTGGCGGCGTGAAGGTCCTGGAGCCAGAACTGGCGTTCGTAATCGCGCACACCGGCGCGGGTTTCATGACCGTTGCACAGGTGGAAATCGAGGTGGCCATTGTTGTCGAAGTCGGCGGCGGTGATCGCCCACGCCCAACCGCCGCGAGCCAGTTGCGGCGCCCAGTCGGGCTGCCGCATCCCGGTCGGGTCGCCCAACCAGAGCCGATTGCCATAGGTCATGTCGCGACGACGACTGGCATCCACCGGCCAGGCGGCATGATGAAGTCCCAGCCTTTCGAGTCGATCCGCCACGGGGGAATCCATGCCGATGGCGAAGAGGTCGGTACGGCCGTCGCCGTTGAAGTCGCCGGTGACATGCGCCATGCCGAACAGATGGCGGCTGTACCCAAGCATCGCGGTGCGATCTTCAAACCGTGCTTCACCCAGGTTCTGGAAGAGATCGACCCCGGCGAAGTCGCTGACCCAGACCAGGTCCGGTCGACCGTCGTCGTCCCAATCGGCGAAGGAGGCGCTGTAGATCCGGCGATGGCGTCGGGATCCGAGGCCGGCGGATTCCGTGATGTCCTGGAGTCCTGCCCCGCCGTCATTGCGCAGGAGGAAACAGGGGAAGCCGTCGTTGGCGTCGTACCAGGGAGTGGGAAACTGACCGCCGCGATACGGCAGCTTGTATTGACCGATGAACACGTCTGGATCGCCGTCGCCATCCAGATCGGATACGGCGAGCACCTGGGGATGGAGCAGGGGTTGGGGGGCGACCCAGACGACGGTGCCGGGACCGGTCCAGTCCGGGCCGGCGATCCAACGCAGACCGTCGGATCCGGCCAGCAACAGGTCCGGGTGACCGTCGCGATTCCAGTCGGCGATGGCCGCGGCCCAGAGGCGTTGGTTCGGCAGGCCCGGCAATGGTTCCAACCGCCAATCGTCTGCCCGGCGTCGGACCCGGACCGATGCGCCCGGCAGGACGAGTTCGGGTCCGGAGCCATCGGATTGGGGCAGGCAGAGGAGTGGATCGGTGAAGGGCGTGTGGGGTGGAATGGGGAGGTCGAGTTCGGCCTCGGTGACGAAGGGCGGCGCACCGGTCCGGGAAAGTATTTCGAGATCGCGGATCCCGATCCGGGATCCGAGGGATTGCGGATCATTCCAGTCGTGGAGCACGGCTTCGCCCCGGATGGAGGCCCGGGCGGCATCGGGGATCCGTTCGAGCAAGAGTTCGAATCGGACGATTCCATGGGGTTGCCCGGCGCGGGGCGGATCGAGGAGATGCCACCGGGAGCGGCGCAATCGCCAGCCTTCGTTGAACAGGGACTGAAGCTGTTGCAGCCAGACTGAGGAATCCCGGCGACCGGGGTTTACGCGATGCCGGGTGAACTGGGCGGGGGAATCGGGCAACCGGACGTCGGGTTGGGCAGACGTGGTGAATTCAACGGGGGTCTGGTGCCAGGTGGCGGGCAGGGGCCAGGAATCGGGTTGGTGGAGCAGGTTTTCCCACCAACGGACCACGGCATCGTCCCAGGGAGCGGCTTCGAGTTCGGGGGTGAAATCGCGGGAAGCCCCGGCATTGAGGCGGGCTTCGAGTTCGAGGAAGCGTTGGGCGACGGCTTCGCGGTTGGGAGGAGCGGGTGTCGTGGGGTGGGGATGCGGAGAGGGGTTGCGGGCACGCCAGAGAGCGGCGAGCGCCAGGACGACGAGGAGTCCGATGAGGAGGGATCGTCGGGAGCGGGGGGGCACGACAGCAAAAAGGGCGGAAGCCTGGGAGGGATCCGAGGCATCCGCCCGATGGGAAGAGGGACGGGGATCAGCGCCCAGTCATGAGGCGGCTGAAGTTGTTGTAGGCTTCTCGGGCCTTGGGATCGGTGGCGGCGGCTTCGAGAAGTTTGGTCGTGGTGGCTTGAACGGCCTGTTGATAGGCCTGCACCTGTTTTTCGTTCATGGCCTGCTCGGTTTGCCGGGCCTGGAGCAGGGCGGCGATGGCGGCATCGTAGTCGTTGTTCTCGATGGCCTTGGAAGCGGACTCCACCTGGGCGATGGCGGCGGGATCGCCAGGACTGCCGGGAACCGGGATGGCGTCGCCGGAGACCTCGGCCTCCTCCTTCTTGCAACCGAGGGAGGTGGCGAGTGCGAGTGCGAGGATGGCGGTGAGACGGAGGGTGGGATTCATGGCAGGGATCCTCAGCGTTTTGCCTGGGCGGGTCCGATGTAGAGGAAGTTGTCCTGGCTGGTCTCGGGGATCCGCAGGGCGGCGGGGACGGCACCGGGGTTGGACATGCGGATGTACTGGCGGAACTTCATCAATTCGGCGGTACCACCGATGCGACCGATGATGGCACCGCCGCCGGTGTCGATGGTGGCATTGGCGGAGGGAGCGCCGCCGGAGTGGCGTTGGGAGACGCCTTCGCTGGGTTGGTTGCCGGCGTCATTGAACCAGAAGGGTTGCATCTCGTTGGCCTCCCACAGGAGGATGTCGAGGGCGCGGAACTGACCGAGCTTGTAGGTGGCGCCGTTGGGCAGTTGGGCGGTGTTGCCGGAGGCGAATCCGTTGAAGGTGTAGCTGGTGAGTTTGCAGGCGCGCTCGGCCCAGAGGCGTCTTTTGGGGCCGCCCATCTCAGCGATGTCCTTCGGACAGAACAGGGCCCTGTGGGTGGAGAGGATCTTGCCGAGTTGACCGGCCTGGAAGAAGGGGAGTTGGTTGGTCTCTGCGACACCGAGGGGACGGAACTGATTGGCCGGATAGGCGGCGGTCGGAATGGTGCGTCCATTGACCCGGGTGGCGTAGGCCCAGCCATTGGGGCCGGGGTCGGCGCCGATGGTACCCCAGGTGGGATGGGGCACGTAATCGTTGGAATCGTTGGCGTAGATGTTCACTGCCAACATGACCTGCTTGACGTTGCTGAGGTCGACAGTGTTCTGGGCCTTGTCCTTCGCCTTGCTCAACGCTGGCAGGAGCATGCCGGCGAGGATGGCGATGATGGCAATGACCACCAGCAGTTCGATGAGGGTGAATCCTCCTGGGCTTCGGTGACGAGTTTCTGAGCGCATAGGTATTTGGGCCACCTCAAGGTTGGCCGATTCGCGTGGGAGACAGGATGTTTTTGCCCCCAATCCGGGGTAGGTCAATGATGGAGTTGCGGATTGGTCGATCCGACAGTGCTGATCCATGACGAACCCTGCTGGAGTGGGGTGCTGACACTCGGCGATCCGGCAACACCTTCAACGCCGTCTGCCGGCCCGCCTGCATTGAACAGATCTTGATTTCCAGTAAGGGGACGGACAACCGAGCCCCGTCGACATGGTGGCGTCGTGGTGTTGACGGGCAGGGGGGTGGATCTGAAGTCTGATGGTCCCCCATGAAATTGTTTCCGGTGATCGTTGGCATCGCTTTGGGATCCGGCGTCACGTCCCAGGCGGCCCTCTTTTCGTTCCACGCGACCTTGCACGGCGGGAACGCGTTGCCGGCCAATCTCAGCCCGGGATGGGGATCGGCGACCGGCGCCTACGACACCGAGACCCGCGAGTTTGGGTTGGGCGGTCTTGTGGGTTCCCTCCAGAGCGGAATCACGGGGGCCAACATCCGCGTTGGAGACCCCGATTTCGCCGGTCAGGTGGTGATTCCCTTGGACGCCGTCCTGGGTGGTCAGGGTGGGCCGATCAACACCGGGTTCGTCGAGTTGAGCGCCGCCGAAGAAGCCGACCTCTTCAATGGGCGCTGGTTTGTCGACATCGAGACCGCCGACTTTCCCTCTGGCGAAATCCGCGGACGGATCCAGTTGGGGGCGGCGGTTCCAGAACCGGGACAATACGCCCTGGCGGGATCCATCGCCCTGATCGGGTTCGGCGTAGGGCGTCGTTGCCGTTCCCGATCGGCCGCGTCACCAACCCAGGCGTGAGCGGACTTCGGCCACCGAGGCTGCCGCATCCTGGTGCAGGAGGGCCTGCCATCCGCGGGCCAGCGCGGCTTCGATGTTGTCGGCCCGGTCGTCGAGGTAGAGCAGGTCGGCACCCTTCAGCCCGGCCATCCGTTCGAGGGCTTCGTAGATCGGGGTAGCCGGTTTCATGTGTCCCACTTCATGGGACATCACATACCCGTTGAAGTGGGCGAAGAAAGGGAATCGGCGTCGGACATGATCACTGGCCACCCCGCTGGTATTGGACAGCAGATAGGTGGGGATGCCGCGTTCCCTCAGTTGGGCATGGAGTCCGATGACTTCCGGGATCTCGCTGAAGATGTCGGTGAAGGCTTCCTGAAAGAACTCGTATGATCCGTCATAGCCCGATTCCTGCCCGATGATGTCGACCAGGGATGGGAAATCGATGCGGCCGGTTTCCAATTCGTGGAGGAGGGGGCTTTGGTCGATCAATTGGCGGAACGAATCGGTATCCAGGCGGCTCAACGGAGCGAGTCGGCGGGCGGCGAGTTGGTAGTCGAAGTCGACCAACACCTTGCCGAGATCGAACACGACGGCCTTGGGCTGATGAATGGGGTCGGGCATGAAAGGGAAGGTGAACGGAGGGTGGAGGGATGGGTCAGAGGATCTCCCGACGCCCTTCGAGCGCACGGGCCAGGGTCAGGTCATCGGCGTATTCGAGTCCGGATCCGGCGGGCAGCCCCTGGGCGATGCGGGTGACGCGGACGCCCTTGCCTGCGAGGCGTCGGGCGAGGTAGGTGGAGGTGGCTTCGCCTTCCACGTCGCTGGACACGGCGAGGATGATCTCGCGGACGGACTCGGGTTCGATCCGGGATTCGAGGGTGTCGATGCGGAGATCTTCGGGGCCGACTCCATTGAGGGGACTGAGGCGGCCGCCGAGGACATGGTATCGGCCGCGGTGGGTGTTGGATTTCTCGAGGGAGAGGACGTCGAGGGCGCGTTCGACGACACAGAGGACTCCATTGGCCCGGGTGGAATCCGTGCAGAGCGGGCAGGGATCCGGTTCGGTCAAGGCGCCGCATTGACGACAGAGTCGGATGCGTTCGCGGGCGGTGAGGAGGGTGTCGGCGAGGTTTTGCGCCAGGGCGGGTTCGGCCTGGACGACGTGGAGGGCGATCCTTTCGGCCGAGCGCGGGCCGATGCCGGGAAGCCGGCCGAGGGCGGCGGCGAGGGCGGCGACGGGTTCAGGAAGGGAGGCCACGCGGGGCGGATCCGGGGCGGATTACATCAACCCGGGAAGACTGAGCCCGCTGGTGACGCTGCCCATTTCCTTCTCGGAGATCTCCTTGGCCTGGCGAAGGGCCTGGTTGACCGCGGTCAGGATCAGGTCTTCGAGGAAGGGAACATCCTGTGGATTGACGGCATCCGGCAGGATGTGGATGGAAGCGATCGATTGATCGCAGCGGGCGACGACCTTGACGGCGCCGCCACCGGCCTGGGCTTCGACGGTCTTCTGGGCGAGGCTGGCCTGGACGGACTCCATCTGTTGCTGGATCCGCTGAGCCTGACGCATGAGTTTTCCGATGCTCGACATGGGGAGGAGTGTGGGTTGGAGGTGTGGACGGGTTCAAGCGTTGGGATCGGGGGTGTCGGACCCGGGCGCACGCACCTCGATGATCTGGCCCTTGAAGATCTCGAGGGCGGCCTTGATGGCGGGATCGTTGATGAACTCCTCCTTGCTCAGGAGCAGGGGAGCGGGTGCCGGGACCTTTTTTGCGGGTTCGCCCGGGGTTTCGATGGAGTTGGGCCGGGGTTCCGTGGAGGGAACCACGGGGCGTGGGGTTGTTGGTGGGGCGGGCGCGGGAG
>CAZDYB010000211.1:0-1086 GCA_964509045.1 uncultured Akkermansia sp. | reverse complement strand
CCACCTCGAAGGCGACGTCGAGGGCATGTCCGGTGGCGGCCAGCAGCCGGGCCTTGAGGGTGGCGATGTTCCGGGGCGTTTCGATCAGGTCATTTTCCGGATGCCGGATGGTGAGGGTGCCGCGATGGAGGCCGACGGGTTGGCAGTGGGAGAGGGAACTCCGGATGAAGGTGTCGGCGGGGGTCAACGCCTCGAACAACGCCGCCCACACGGCCTTGGCGTCGGTGGGGATCGGGGAAGCATTCGGAACCGCGGGAACGGGCGCCGGTGTCGGGGTGGCGGGTGGAGTGGTCGGCGGGGGCGGAGGAGGAGCGACCGGTGCGGGCGCCGGCGCGGCCTTCGGGGTCGGGGCTGGGGGTGGAGTCGGGGTCGGGGCCGCGGTTGGTGGGGCAACAGCGGCGGGGCGCGGGGCGGTTGGGTCATCCGGGAGTGGCAGGCCATCGCGCAGGGCGCGCAACTGACGCAGGACGACGTCGAGGCTGGTGGCTTCGCGGGCCTGGACGGCCTTCAGCAGACTGACCTCCAGGAAGATGCGTTTGGATGAGGAATCGCGAAGCCGTCCTTCGGCCCCGGACAGGACATCGAGGATCCGGGTCAGGACATCGGCATCGAGGCCCACCGCCTGTTCACCGAGGGTACGGAACTCATCATCACTGACCTCCAGGAGGGAGCGGTCGGCTTTTGAAACCACCACCAGCAGGAGATTGCGGAAATGGAGCAGGAGATCGCCCAGCATCCGGCCGAGGTCCTTGCCGGAACGAGCGAAGGAATCGAGTTCGCGCAGTGTGGCGGGAGCGTCGGCATTGAGGATGTGTCCGGCGAGGGTGCGGAGCTGGGACCGGGCCGCGAGACCGAACATGGCGAGGACATCCGGTTCGGTGACCTTCAGTCCGCAGAAACTGATGAGTTGGTCGAGGGTGGACTGGGCGTCGCGCATGCCGCCATCGGCGCCGCGGGCGATGGCATCGAGGGCGGGTTCACTGATGTCGACGCCCTCGGCGACGGAGATCTGGGCGAGGTGACGGACGATGAGGGCGGAGGGGATGCGGCGGAGGTCGAAGCGCTGGCAGCGGGAGAGGATGGTGG
>CAZDYB010000210.1:0-7569 GCA_964509045.1 uncultured Akkermansia sp. | reverse complement strand
GGATCGAATCTCTGGCGCCCCTTCAGGGCGCAGATTGCGGAACCTGTCCCTCGGATCCCTCCCCGACCCCATCCACAACGGCAACCCAACGGCGCCGCTCCGGGCCTTCACGGATGGTGACGCCGCTTGGCAAGGGATCGGGGGGGCGTAGGCTCATCGCATTCCATGCGCTTCCCAATGGCATTCAGCGGACCGTTCCGCGCCGTCCTTGCGTCCCTCGCATTCCTGCTCGGGATGCTTCCGCTCCAGGCCACCAAGGTCGAACTGGTTCCCGCCGGAGTGAACTGGCGGTCCAGACCCGGCAATACCGAGGCGTCCACCCCGGACATCTCCGCCTGGCGTCACGTTGGCTTCTCCGATGCCACCTGGACCTCCGGACCCCTGCCGTTGTTCTACGGCGAAAACCTCACCGGCACCCTGATCACGGGAATGCAGAACAACTACACCACCTACTTCACCCGGATCCGCTTCGACCTCGGTTCACCGGCCGACTTCCGCAGTTTCGTGTTTCAGGCCGCCTCCGACGACGGATTCATCGCCTGGATCAATGGCCAGGAAATCGCCCGCTACAACGTGCCGGACGGTGAACCCACCATCCTCTGGGGTGCCAATGGCGCCGTCCCCGAACCCGCCGCCTGGAACGATTACCCCATCGACGGCCTCGAAAAGGTCCTGCGCGCCGGTCCCAACATCCTCGCCGTCCAACTCTTCAATGCCGGGCGTTCTTCGTCCGACCTTGTCTTCGACGCCCGTCTCAGCGCCGAACTCGATGAAGAACCACCGGCCATCACCCTCATCCTTCCTGAACCGGGTTCCACCCTTCCCGAACTCACCTCCATCGAGGTCCAGTTCTCCGAGGCCGTCCGTGGCGTCGATGCCCCCGATCTCCTGATCAATGGCACACCCGCCTCTTCCGTCTCCCAACCAGGCCCCGGACAGTTCGTCTTCGGCTTCACCCGTCCCGCCCCAGGCCCGGTCGATGTCCGGTTCAAACCCGATCATGGCATCACCGATCTCAGCTCGGCCCAACGTCCACTCCAACCCGCTCCCTGGGCCTACCTCATCGACACCAACGCCACGTTCTCGCTCCGCATCAATGAGTTCCTGGCCCAGAATGGTCGTGGCATCCGCGACGAGGATGGCACCCGCTCGGATTGGATCGAACTCCACAATCCCGGGTCCCAGGCAGTGTCCCTCGAAGGTTGGTCCCTGACCGATGACGCCCTGCTGCCCCGCAAATGGACCCTCCCCGCCGTGTCCATTCCCGCCAACGGTTACACCCTCGTCTGGGCCAGTGGCAACAACCGCACCAATCCCGCCGCCCCGCTCCACACCAACTTCCGCCTGACCTCCGACGGAGAATACCTCGCCCTCGTCTCGCCCGGTGGCGAAGTGGTCAGCGCCTTTGATCCCGCCTTCCCTCCCCAACGCGCCGATGTCTCCTTCGGCCGCGTCCCCGGCATCGTCACCAACGGTTTCCTCCCCAATCCCACCCCGCGCGGTCCCAATGCCGCCGGTGGAATCGGCTTTGCTCCCGATCTCCGATTTGATCCGCCCAGCATCCCCTACACCACCGCCACCCAACTCCGGATCACCCCCGACACCACCAACGGACTCGCCCCGGATGGCTTCGTCATCCGATTCACCCGCGATGGTTCACTGCCCGGCGAAAACTCCCCGATCTGGACCGGGCCCCTCACCCTCACCAACCAGGCCGTCCAGATCCGGGCAAGCGGTTTCGCTCCCGGCCTCCTTCCCGGCCGGCCCCGCAGCGAGATGTACCTCCCCATGTCCCCGACCGTCGCCCGGTTCACCTCCGACATCCCCGTGCTCGTCATCCACGATTTCAATCGGGGACGTCCCCCCGCCAACACCCGCATTCCCGCCTTCTTTCAGGTGTTCGAACCCGACACCAACGGACTCGTCTCCTTCACCAATCCCCCGGTCATGGCCGCCCGCGCCGGGATCTCCGTCCGCGGCTCAAGCACGGAAGGCCTCGCCAAGGCCAGCCTGCGGGTCGAGTTCCGCGATGAGTTCGACAACAATGAGGATCGTGAATTCCTGGGTATGCCCGCCGAAGACGACTGGATCCTTTACGCCCCGAACTCGTTCGAACCGGTCTTGATCCACAACCCCTTCATGCACCAACTCAGCCGCGACATCGGACGTTACTCCCCGCGACATCGCCTCTGCGAAGTCTTCCTCGTCACCAGCGGTACCAACGCCATCCAGTTCACCTCCTACAACGGCGTCTACGTCGCCCTCGAACGGATCGAGATCAACAGCGACCGGGTCGATCTCGGCGGGCTCCAGCCCGAGAACCTCACCCAACCCTCCATCTCCGGCGGTTACCTCATGAAGGTCGACCGACTCGATCCCGGCGATTCCGGAATCGTCGCCGGCGGTTTGACCCTGGGCATGGTGGAGCCTTCGGAAACCGAGCTGCGTGAGCCTGCCCGCGCACCCCAACTCAACTACCTGCGCAACTACATCAACGCCTTCGCCAACACCCTCTACAGCGCCAATTACCGGAACCCGGCCACAGGCTACCGCGCTTACGTCGACACCCCGTCCTGGGTCGATCATCACCTCCTCAATGTCCTCGCCTTCAATGTCGATGCACTCCGCCTCAGCGCCTACTTCGGCAAGCGTCGCGAGGGCAAACTCGAGTTCGGCCCGCTCTGGGACTTCGACCGCGCCTTCAATTCAACCGACGGTCGCTCCGCCAACCCCCGCGTCTGGCGTTCCCAGGTCAGCGACCGCGGCACCGACTTCTTCAACCATCCCTGGTGGGATCGTCTCTTCACCGATCCCGACTTCTATCAGGAGTACATCGACCGCTATCAGGATCTCCGCCGCTCCAATTTCAGCACCGCCCAGGTCCATGCGCTCGTCGATTCCCTCGGCAACGAGGTCCGTCGGGCGGCCAGTCGCGATTGGTCCCGGTGGGGAGCCTCGCCCAGGACCCCAACCTATCAGGGGGAACTCAACCTGATGAAATCCTGGCTCCAGGCCCGACTCGAATTCATGGACTCCCAATGGGTCCGCCCAGCCTCCTTCAATACCCCATCCGGCCCCATCACACCCGGATCCCTCATCTCCCTCAATGTGCCGGTCGGCAATGCCTACTACACCCTCGACGGATCCGATCCCCGGGCACCCGGTGGCGGGATCGCCTCCCAGGCCCGCACCTACGTCGGCCCATTCCCTCTCCACGACAACGCTCGGATCCGCGTCCGCGTCCGCAACCCGGCCCACTCCGCCTTGACCGGCCCCAACAACCCGCCCCTCGCCTCCATCTGGTCCGGCCCCGTCTCCGCCACCTTCATCCCCAACCCGCTGCAACTCGCCATCACCGAGGTCCTCTACAACCCGGTCGCCGGTCCCGGTCATGACCGCGAGGACTTCGAGTTCATCGAACTCACCAACGTCGGCAACTCGCCGCTCAATCTCGATGGCTGCTCGATCTCCAACGCCATCACCTACGTCTTCTCTCCCACCAACTCCATCCGGCAACTCGCCCCGGGCCAACGCGTCGTTCTCGCCGCCAGCATCGATGCCTTCATGTCCCGTTATCCCGAAGTCACCAATGTCCTCGGCCCCTACTCCGGTCGCCTCGCCAATGAAGGCGAAACCATCGAACTCAACGGCCCCCTCGGTGAACCCATCCTCTCCATCCCCTACCTCCCAGCCTGGTCCGATCTCGTCGCCTCCCGCATCGGACACTCCCTCGTCCCCATCTCCGAATCCCTCCCGCCCGCCGCCTACACCCTGGGCTCCAACTGGACCGCCAGCGCCCTGCCCAACGGATCCCCAGCAACCGTCGATCCCGGTTCCCTCCCCATCCCTCCCGGCCCTTCAGTCCACTTCGACTCCGGTCAGGTCGTCTTCACCGTCCCGGTTCCGGTCGGTCAGGTCATCGAGATCCAGTCCCGGGCCGAACCCACCTCCGGTTCGTGGGAAGCCGTCATCCGCTATCCCGCCGGCAGTGGTCGCGACGAAACCCTGCAAATCAGTCCAAATGGCTCCGCCCGCTACTTTCGAAGCGTCCGGATCATCAACTGATGCTGTAACGACGCCAGGGGGAAGGCGCCGGCATCGGCTCGCGACGCAACGGGGATGAAACCGAATATCATCCCAAAGACCCATAGGCACAGGATCCACCACCATGTCAGCGTCCATCCGAGAGTCAGCGACTCTTTCGGGGTTGGAGCCGGGAAGGTCCTTTTCCGGCGGACCGCGCAGGGGGGCGGCGCCCGCAGCCTGGGGGTAGGGCTGCAGGCGTCAGGCCCCCGGCGGCGGCAAGCGGGGAACGACGGCGGATGAGCGGAACCAGGTTCGCGACCCGCTCGCCTGACGCCGTTCCTTGCTTTCCGCCTCCCTCGCAGGAAGCCCGGACTCAAGGCCCCACCACCAGATGGACCTCCATCCGTTCGCCCGTCCCCCGGTTTTCCAGGCTCCATCGCCCTTCTCCCAGGTCTTCCCGTTCCCATCCGGGTCCCGCCTCCCCCTGCACCAACCGGAACCACAACACCCGGATCGGCGGTCGCCCCCGCCCCGTTGACCGCCCGCCGCGCAGGGACGACCGGATCTCCCAACCAACAGGATCCGTACGCGCCGTCACCAGCGGAATCCCCTGCTTGCTGAACTGCACCAAGGTTTCGCGCCCCCCCCGATCCGCCAGCAACAGTTCCCCGGCCAGTTCCGCCTCACCCCGTCCCGGCCTCCACAAGGCCGCCGCTTCACGGGTCTGCCACCCCGGCCCCGCCAGATCCAGCAGTGGCATCGGCGCCCGGACACACCCCGCCAACATCAACGTCATCCCCGCCAACCCACACTTCAAAAGCCGTTTCATAGCGCTGGAACCAACTCAAAGGTGATTCAGTCAGGCCGCTCCTGCCAGTCCGGTCCCACCCCAGCACCTTTGACCAATCCCACGACCATCCACAGGATGTTCACATGTTCCGCGCTCTCCTCCTCACCCTGGGGATCCTTCTGGTCCAACCGCTCCTCGCCCAGGTTCCACCGCGCGACCCCACCGCCCGTCTTCAGATTCCCACCGTGCCAGGTTCGTTCGGCTACACGTTCGAATCCGCGTTCCCCGGCATCGCCTTCACCAGTCCCGTCGCCATCGTTGCTCCCCCTGGCGAATCCAACAGGCTGTTCATCGTCGAGCAACCCGGTCGCATCCGGGTCATCCCCGACCTCGCCAACCCAGCCCCGGAAACCTTCCTCGACCTCGGTACCAGCACCGTCTTCGGAGGTGAACAGGGCGTGCTGGGTCTCGCGTTCCATCCCGACTACGCCGCCAACGGCCGCTTCTTCGTCTTCCGCACCTGTCGCGCCCAAACCCCACCCAGCTCCGCTCTCCGTCTCCACGACCGACTCTCCGAGTTCAGGGTCTCCCCGGACAACCCCAACCGCGCCCGCACCAACGAGATCATCCTGTTCCAACAATACGACGAAGCCTCCAATCACAACGGGGGCGATCTCCATTTCGGACCCGATGGCTTCCTCTACGTCGCGCTCGGCGATGAAGGCGCCGCCAATGATTCCTATCGCAACAGCCAACGCATCGATCGCGACTTCTTCTCCGCCATCCTCCGCATCGATGTCGATCATCGACCCGGTTCCCTCCCCCCGAATCCACACCCGGCCAATTCAGAGTTCCTCGGCAATTACAGCGTTCCCGCCGACAACCCCTACCATGGCCGAACCAACTTCCTCGGCGTCCCGGTCAATCCTTCCCTCGTCCGAACCGAGTTCTACTCCATCGGCTGGCGCAACCCCTGGCGGATGTCCTTTGATCACGATACCGGCGAACTCTGGGTGGGCGATGTCGGCCAGGGTCTCCGCGAATCCATCGCCGTCACCCGACTCGGCGCCAATCACGGTTGGGGCTACCGCGAAGGCAATGTCGCCGGACCCTTCGGCGCTCCCTTCGGCTTCACCACCGACCCCGCCTTCTCCTACGTTCCCCCCGTCTACGCTTACGCCCATGGCTCCGGCCCCATGCAGGGCGATTCCGTCACCGGCGGCTTCGTCTACCGCGGCTCCCGCCTCGCCCAACTCCACGGCACCTACATCTTCAGCGACTACGTCCGCGGCAATGTCTGGTCCCTCCGCAGGCGTCCCGGCCAGGCGCCCCTGGTCGTCCGGATCGCCGGTCAGGGCTCGATCTCCGGATTCGGTCCCGATCCCCGCAATGGCGATATCCTCGCCGCACATCACACCGGCAATCGCATCCTCCGTCTCCGCTACAATTCCACCTTCACCGGCAATCCCATCCCTCCCACCCTCGCCGATACCGGCGCCTTCACGGACACAGCCCAACTCCAACCCATCCCCGCCTTCGTTCCCTACGAGGTCAATCTCCCCTTCTGGTCCGATCATGCCACCAAACAACGCTGGGTTTTCCTCCCCGGCACCGATCGCGCCACCTTTTCCCCCGAAACCGCCTGGCCCACTCCCATCGGCACGGTCTGGATGAAGCATTTCGACATCGAACTCACCCGCGGCGAACCCGCCTCCCGGCGCCGACTCGAAACCCGATTCCTCATCCGCAACGCCAACGGCGTCTACGGAATCACCTATCGTTGGAACTCCCCCACCAACGCCTTGCTGGTGGATGAAGCCGGTGAGGACGAAACTCTCACCATCCAGGAAGACGGCGAAACCCGAACCCAGCTCTGGCGATATCCCAGTCGCGCCGAATGCCTCGCCTGCCACACCGCCGCCGCCGGCGGTTCCCTCAGCTTCAATACCCCGCAACTCAACCGACCCGGGCGCGATGGCATCCATCAGATCGCAGCCCTCGCCCAGGCCGGTTACCTCGACAACGCTCCCACCCTGCCCACCCAGCAGCCTTCCTTCGCCCCGGTTCAGGCCGGCACCGATGCCGCCGCTTCCCTCGAAGCCCGGGTCCGTGCCTATCTCGATGTCAATTGCGCCCCCTGTCATCGACCCGGTGGCACCGGCGGTTCACCCTGGGATGCCCGTGCTGCCACACCGCTCGACCTTGCAGGAATCCTAAATGGTCCCCTCAACGATTCCCTCGGCAATCCCGCCCACCGCGTCATTGTCCCAGGTCAACCCAACCTCTCCATCCTCCTCCAACGCCTGTCCTCCCGTGGCCCCGGCCAGATGCCTCCCATCGGCTCCAACGTCGCCGATCCCGCAGGCGCCGCCCTCCTCCAGCAATGGATCCACTCCCTGTCCAATCGCGTCGATTTCCCTACCTGGGTCCGACTCGAACTCGAAGACGTTTCCAACAACCCACCTCGCGACCGCGACACCGACGAGGACGGCGCCTCCGATTACCTCGAGTACCTCACCGGTACCGATCCAAAGGAGCCCAAGGACTTCTGGCGTCCCAGGATCTCCTTCGGGAACGGTCAGGCCCACCTTGAACTTCACCAACCGGCCAACGTCTCGATCCAGATCGAATCGACCCACACATGGCCGCCCCTCTCCTGGAATCTCCTCGCCGCCCCCGCCAATTCCCCCTTCTTTCCCGCCGAAACACGGGATCTCCGGATACCGATCCCGGACACCGATGCCCTCTACCTG
>CAZDYB010000209.1:0-7575 GCA_964509045.1 uncultured Akkermansia sp. | reverse complement strand
GTGACGTGCGGTGCCGTGTGTCACTACCGGTGGGGTTCACGTTGGGTCTGTACGTGGGATGGGTCGCGTTGTTGGGCTTGGCCGCGCGCCTTCCTGCGGCGGAGTCCGCGCTTCCCGTGGGCAAGACGGATGGGACGGAGGGGACGCGGCCATTGGGGGTGGCTGAGGCCCTGAACACGTTTCGGTTGGCGCCGGGCTTCACCGTCGAGTTGGTGGTGGCGGAACCCTTGGTGACGGATCCGGTGGCGATTGATTGGGCGGCGGACGGTTCGCTCTGGGTCTGTGAGATGCGGGATTATCCGGCCGGGCTGGATGGGCAATGGTTGCCTGGTGGTCGGATCCGACATCTGTCCGATCGCGATGGCGACGGGCGTTTTGAGGATTCCCGGGTCTTCATTGAGGGTCTGGCATTTCCCACCGGGGTGATGGCCTGGCGGCGCGGCGTCCTGATCTGTGCGGCGCCGGAAATTCTTTATGCGGAGGACACCGATGGTGATGGGCGGGCGGATCGGGTGGAGAAGCTTTTCACGGGATTTGCCACCGACAATTACCAGGCGCGGGTGAATGGCCTGAGCCTGGGCCTCGACAACTGGATCCATGGGGCGAACGGCCTGCTGGGGGGGACGATCGTGCGGACTCCCAATGCCTTCTTTGCGGGTTCGACCGCGGGAAGCCCGGTCAACCTGCGCAATCGGGATTTCCGGTTTCGGCCGGGTGATGGGTTGATGGAGGTGACGAGTGGCCTGAGCCAGCAGGGGCGGGTGCGGGATGACTGGGGAAACTGGTTTGGCTGCGACAACAGCCGTCTGTTGCAGCATTACCCGTGGAACGAGCGTTATCTGGGGAGGAATGCGCAGGTGACGGTTCCTGATCCGATCCGTCCCCTGACCGGGCGGGTGGGAGGGAACGTTCTGTTTCCGGCGAGCCGGTTGCTGGAGCGGTTCAACGATCCGGATCAGGCCAACCGGGTGACATCCGCCTGTGGGCTTGGGTTGTATCGCGACGACTTGTTCGGGGAGGGATGGGCTGGCAACGCCTTCATCTGCGAACCGGTTCACAATCTCGTTCATCGCGAGCTCCTTTCTGTGGAAGACGGCGTGGCGACGAGTCGACGTCCCGCGGGCGAGGAAGCCACGGAGTTCCTGGCATCGACCGATCATTGGTTCCGGCCGGCGCAGGTCCGCACCGGACCGGACGGAGCCCTGTACGTGGTCGACCTGTACCGGTTCCTGATTGAGCATCCGCGTTGGATTCCGGCGGCGCGTCTGGCGCGGATCGATGTACGGGCGGGGTCGGATCGGGGTCGGATCTACCGGGTGCGTCCGGAGGGGAAGCCCGTGCGTGAGGTTCGCGACCTGACGCGGATGAAGCCGGAGGAACTGGCGAAGGCGTTGGATCATCCGAATGGCACGGAGCGGGATCGGGTGCATGGCGAATTGCTTTTCCGGGGCCGGGGTGAACCGGAGGTGCATCGCCGATTGGAAGCGATGGGTCGCGACGCGTTGCTTCCGCAGGTACGGGTACAGGCGTTGGCGGTCCTGCAGGGGCTTGGGGGTCTGCGGGCGGAGGGAGTGGTGCTGGCCATGCGCGATCCGGATGCCCGGGTGCGACGTCACGCGATCGGGCTTGCGGAGGAGTTGCTGGCGACTGCGGGTGGAACGGATTCTCGATCCCTGTTGGCCGCCCTGCTGGGGTTGGTGGGGGATCCATCGCCCTGGGTTCGACAACAACTGGCCTTCACCCTGGGCGAGATTGGAGATCCGTCAGCGGGTGCAGCGCTGGCCGGGTTGGCCAGGAATGGAACAGCCGATGCCGGGCTGCGGTTGGCCGTGCTGACTTCGGCGGTGAAGCATGCAGAACCGATCCTTGGGACGGTGATGGCATTGGACGACGGGACAGTGGGCCGGGACGACTGGATTCCGGCATTGGTTGCGACGCTGGCCGTCGGGGATCCGAAGGGGGTGGGCCGGGAGCGTGCGCTGGCGTGGGTGTTGCCGCCGGTTGGGACGGCGCCGAGCGCGGTGCAGTGGGATGCTTTCCTCCGGGTTTTCGAAGGTTGGAACCCGGAGGGGATCGAGGCCTGGACCGTTGCCCATCGGGACGATGACGTGGGCCGCCGCTGGCGATCGGTCGTCGACCAGGCGCGGCGTCGTGCGACGGATGGAACGGTGTCGTTGGAAGGGCGGCGTCAGGCCATCCGGGTGATGGCGGGTGCGGGTCGGGAGGCGTCGGATCTCGGACTGTTGGTGCGGATGGCGGCGGTCGATGGGGTGGCGGAGGTGCGTCAGGCAGCCTTGGAAGGACTGCGGCGGCATTCGGATGCCGCGGTGGCGGACGGGTTGTTGGAACACTGGTCCCGGAGTCTGCCGGCGGCGCGGGCGGGGATCCTGGCGTTGCTTCTGGATAGGCCGGTGTGGTCGGAAAGATTGCTGGAAGCGGTGCGGAACGGTCGGGTTGCCCGATTGGAGATATCGCCTTCGGTACGGCAGCGCCTGGTTTCGAGCCTGGATCCGGGGGTGCGAGCGGGTGCGATTGAAGTGTTCCCGCGAAATGACGGAGGGAACCGGGGTGCGGTGATCGCGCGATATGGGAAGGCGATGGTCGAGACCGGGAACCCGGCCCGGGGTCGGGAGGTTTTCGAGCGTGCGTGTTCGACATGCCACGCATGGGATGGGGCGGGGCATCCGGTGGGCCCCGACCTCGCCGCGTTGCGGGTCAAGGATTCGGAGTATTGGCTCCTGAACATCCTGGATCCCAATGCCGCGGTGGAACCGCGGTTCGTGTCGTACTCGATTGAGCTCAATGACGGCAGCAGCCTCAGCGGCCTGATCCAGTCCGAGACGGCCACCAGCCTGACCGTGGTGGGTGGCGGCGGGGCGTCGACGACCGTACCCCGATCGCAGGTTCGGGACCTGAACGCCGCGACGGTGTCGATGATGCCCGAGGGATTGGAGGAAGGAATCACGCCGGCCGAGATGGCGGACCTGATCGCCTTTGTGCGGTCAGGGGTTGGATCCGAGGGGGTTGGAGAGGAAGCACCTGCAGGGGTTGAGCCTGCGGATCCGGTATTGCGGGATGCGGCATCGGTTGCGCGATTTGTCCTGGATGCGGTGGAGAGTGATGTCGCCCGGTCCACTGCGGTCCAGGCGAATCCGCAATTCGCCGGGGCATTGATCCGGGAGATGACGGGGGACCTGCAGGCGGGTACGCCGGAGGAGTATCGGCGGATCCCGTGGATCTGGCAGGTGGCGATCGCGGCGGGGCGGCGCAACGATGATGCCCAGGTACGCGATGTGATTGCGGCCAGTGTTCCCGCGGAGGGTGAACCGTTGCGGGACTGGCAGGCGGTGGTGTTGGGAGGGGGAATCATCAATGGGATCTCGCAGCGCCAATTGTGGCCGGGTGAACGGATTGAAGCGCTGCTGGCGGGACATCCAACGATTGGATCCGGCTGGAAACGGGCCTTGGAACAGGCGTCCGGGATGGCTGACAACGAGGCCGTGCCGCAGGGAACCCGGTATGACGCCCTGCGGATGCTGGGCGTCGATTCGTGGGAACGGCGTGGACAACAACTGGTGAGGTATCTGGCGGCCGGGATTCCGGATGAACTTCAGATGGGCGCGGTCAGCGGGCTTGGGGACATGACCGGACCCGAGGCTGGCGCCGCCTTGATCGAGAGCCTGCCGGGTCTCACCGCCCCGAATCGGATACTGGCCTTGGATGCCCTGATGCGGGACGACACGCGCCGTGCGGCGCTCCGGAAGGCGGTCGATGGCAGGCGGATCCCGCTGGAACTGCTGGAGGTTGAGCGTCGTCGGGTCCTGTTGCGGCCCCTGGGGACGGACGAGCCGGGTCGTTGATCGGGTCGGTGGGTTGAATGCGGACCGGAAACGGTGGAGGCGATGGACAGTCTGGGACTGGGGCGAAATTCCCGTTTCCTTCCGGGATGGGATCGGTGTCAGGGTGAACCCGTTCCCATGAGTCATCGAATTGGCACATTCACCGGACGTGAACGCAGCGGATTCACCCTGATCGAGCTTCTGGTGGTGATCGCGATCATCGCGATCCTGGCGGGGATGCTGTTGCCGGCATTGTCGAAGGCGAAGGAGTCCGGTCGCAGCACGGTCTGCAAGAACAACATGCGGCAGTTGGGGTTGGGCATGATGATGTATGCCGAGGAGAACCGGGAGTATTACGCCTGGGCAGGGGAGTCGGACGCCAATCTTCCGGCGGACTGGGTGTGGGGTGGGCAATCGCGGGCGGATCTCGACAACCGCAACAACTGGCGTCGGCCACCGCCCGCGTTCGGATTCCATGCCGAGGCGGGAGCCATCTTTCCGTACGTCATGTCGCGTCGGCTCATCCGGCCGACAACCGGATCGAACGTGGATTCCCACACCAATTCGTATCCGGTGTATGCGTGTCCGAGTACGGGTCCGCTGGGGAAGGCGTTGCGGGTGAATTACAGCATGAACACGTTCGTGGATGGTCGGGCGAACAAGGGGACGCCGCCGTTCGGAGTCCGGACCACGAGTGTTTCCAATCCGTCGGGCAAGTTCCTCTTCATGCAGGAGGATCCGCTGGCCATGGTGAATGCATCGGTGAGTCCGGGTGGATCGGTGGACGACTTCAAGTTGACCCTGCACAACGGAGGATTGAACAACACCTTCATGGATGGGCATGTGGAGTTCATGCGGGAACGGGTGTTGCGGCCGATTGTGTCGAACAACAACCAGGCCCTGACCCGCCAGTATTTTGACCCCACCCGTTGAACCCGGATGAAATCCCTGACCGAGTGTCGTCTGTATGCGTTTGTGGATGCGGCCTACCTGGACGGCCGGGAGCCGGGCGGATTGGCGCGCCAGTTGTGTGATGGAGGAGCGGACCTGGTGCAGGTACGGGCGAAGGGTTGGGATCGGGATGCGGTGCGGCGGATGTTGGATGCGGTCTTGCCGGTGACGCAGGCGTCAGGGGTGCGGTGTGTCCTGAATGATGATTGGGAGTTGGGTTGTGAGGTGGGCGTGCCGTGTGTGCATCTGGGGCAGGAGGATTTCTTCGATGCCGGTCTGAAGCGGAGTTCGGATTTGCCGAAGGGCGCGACGGCACCGGGGCTGGGGTTGAGCAGTCATGCGCCGGAACAGTTCATCCGCGCCGCATCGGCTGGAGCGGAATATGTGGCGGTGGGGCCGGTGTATCCGACGGGGACAAAGCCCGGTCGGCCGGCGGTGACGCTGGAGTACGTGCGCTGGGCGGCGGCGAATGCGGGGGCGATGCCCTGGTTTGCGATCGGGGGGATTCACCTGGGAAATCTCGATGAGGTTCTGGGCGCCGGTGCCCGAAGGATCTGCGTGGTCTCGGGAATCCTGCGTTCGTATGACGTGGCCCGGACGACGCGGGAGTATGCGCGTCGCCTGACGTGCTGAAGCCGGGAAGGATCAACCGGGAGTGGTTTCATCGCCGGGGGATGGAGATGGGAACGGAGCGAGGTCGTGCCTTCCCCGGATCCGGCTTCGATACCCTCCGCCGCCGGTCGACTTCTTCATGGAGACGGGCTGGGGATCCAGGCAGGGGATAAATCCGTCATTGCCACTGGCCATGGGTCGCGGAAGGTTGGGGTGCATGAAGCGATTTATTCCAATGGCGGCTGCGGCAGCCTTGATGGCGGGTTGCGCGAGTTCGGGCAAGACGACCTACAACCAGCGCCCTGAGCCGGTGCCCACCACGACGGTTGCTCCCCCTTTGATGGCGTCGGCGAAGGGCGTGCCGGGATCGCGCTTGGGCAAGGTGGATTCGGAGGGGTTCACCGTGATTTTCGACGGGACCTGGGATGGCTGGCTGGTGAACGAGAATCCGTCGGCGTGGAAGATTGCGGACGGAGCCTTGCGGGCGAGCGGGGACCGGAGTCACTGCTTCTATGTCGGGCCCATGGCGCCGTTCAAGGACTTCGAGATGAAGGTGGATATCCTGACCGAACCCGGCGCGAACGGCGGTGTCTATATCCACACCAAGTATCAGGACTCGGGTTGGCCATGGGGCGGATATGAGACGCAGGTGAACCAGACCCAGGGAGACTGGCGGAAGTCGGGCAGCGTGTATTCGGTCCAGGACGTGAAGGAGATCAACGTGAAGGATAATGAATGGTACACGCATCACGTGGTGGTGAAGGGAGGCAACGTGAAGATCTATCTGAACGGCAAGCTGGTGAATGATTTCACCGAGGAATCGGGCCGTCAGCCGGGCAAGGATTTCGAACGGAAGCTCAACCAGGGTACGTTCGCCTTCCAGGCCCACGACCCGAAGTCAGTGGTCTATTACAAGAACGTCCGGGTGAAGAAGCTGTAATTCGGGCGGGCAATTTTGATCTCGTGCAAAGGGCGCCATTCTGGCGCCCTTTTTTCATGCAGTCCCCGTTCTCCCGGTCCCCTGTGGTCCGCCTGGGTGCGATGTGGCTTTGGTTGTGCCTCGCACTGATCGTTTGGGATCCGGGCGCCCGGCTCATGGGCTCGGGCCCGGGAACCGGGGTGATCGCCCGTCCGAACATCCTCTGGCTGGTGACGGAGGACAACTCGGCGAGCCTGGTGGGTGGGTATGGGAATCCCCTGGCGCGGACGCCGGTGTTCGACCGCCTGGCCCGGGAGGGGATCCTGTACGGGAAGGCCTATTCGACCTCGGCGGTGTGTGCCCCGACGCGGGCGAGCCTGATCACGGGCATGTATGCGCCCTCAGTGGGCACGCAACACATGCGGAGTCGGGTGCCGATGCCGCCTTGGTTGAGGTATTTCCCGTCGTACCTGAGGGAGGCGGGCTATTTCACGAGCAACCGGAGCAAGACGGATTACAACGCGGAGGTGTTGCCCGGAACGTGGGACCGGAATGGAGCCCAGGCGCACTGGCGTCAACGACAGCCGGGACAACCGTTCTTCAGCATCTTCAATTTCACCGCCAGTCACGAAAGCAGCCTGCATCGGCGCCTGCCGTTGAAGACGGATCCGGCAGAGGTCCGGGTGCCGGCTTACCTCCCGGACACACCGGATGTCCGGGCGGACCTGGCGCAGTATCTGGATCGGGTCACGGAGACGGACCGCCTGGTCGGCGAGGTGTTGGCGGAGCTTGAAGCGGACGGACTCCTGGAGGACACCGTCGTCTTCTACTACTCGGATCACGGAGGAGTGCTGCCGCGCAGCAAACGTTTCCTGTACGAGAACGGGACGCATGTTCCGTTGGTGATCCGGTTTCCGAAACGGTTCCAGCACCTGGCGCCGGGTGCACCGGGTTCGAGGAATCGGGAGTTGGTCAACTGGGTGGATCTGGCGCCGACGGTCCTGAGTCTGGCGGAGGTTCAGATACCCCTGCATTTCCAGGGACGGGCGCTGGCCGGTGCGCAGCAGGGAGTGGCACCGGAACATACCTTCCAGTTCCGGGACCGGATGGACGAGCGCTACGACCTGAGCCGTGCGGTGACGGATGGTCGATGGCGTTACATCCGGCATTACCGGCCCGAACTGCCGACGATGCAGCACGTGGAGTACCTGTGGAAGATGGCGTCGATGCAGGACTGGGCCCGGTTGCAGGGGG
>CAZDYB010000208.1:0-7579 GCA_964509045.1 uncultured Akkermansia sp. | reverse complement strand
CGCGGAGCTCGCGGAGGACTGAACACTTCCGGAATGGCGAATGGCGAATGGCGAAGGCACGCCCTGTTCGTCATTCGAAATTCGTCTTTCGTCATGATCCCACGCCGGCCCAAACGGCGCCCCAGGGTTTCACCCGGGGTTGGTTTGCATCGCCTCGTTGGGGCGGGGAAATGCCCCGAAGGGGCAAGGCATACCAGCCCGGGGCAACGCCCCGGGTATCGAACAAATCGGATTCCCGCGTTCTGAAGGAACGCTGCAAATCGCATCGGCGTCGGACAGATGCGGCGTTCCTTCAGAACGCATGATGGGTGTCCCGCCTGTCCCCAGGGTTTCACCCTGGGCTGGTATGCATCGCCCCGTTGGGGCGGGGAAATGCCTCGAAGGGTCAGCGCCCCCAGGAATCCCCAAACCCTGAAAGTGCAACACACCCTGCTCCCCCTCCCCTTTCGTGTCGGTTCGTGTGTTTCGTGGTCCGAAATCTTCCCCGGTGGTTGAACCACGAAACCCAGGCATTGGATCTGGCAACGGTGACGGCGCACGGCCGAAGGAAAAACCTTTGGGCAAGGCCTGCGCCGGCACAGGGCCTGGGAAAGGAGGAAACGACCGTGAAAATCCTTCCAACAGCCCTCCTGGATGCGCGGGGTGATGGCATCCGCGTTTGCTGACGCTGTTCCCCCCTTGGTGGGAGTGGCATGAGCCGTGAGGTCAGACACCCGGCACGGTCTGATGGTTGACCTCCACAAACCGCGCCCTTGAACCGCAGCTGCCATGAAACTTCTCCCCAGATCCAACATCGGCCGCGTTCGCCTCGCCACGCTGCTCGTCCTGCTCCTGCTCGTCGCCGCCCATTTCAGGATCGACCGCGTCGTCGCCTATGCACTCTCCACCAAACAGGAAGGCGACATCCTCTTCCAATCCCTTCCCCGCGGTGAACTGGTTGACGCCATCGAAGGGGTGACCCATTCCGAATGGTCCCACTGCGGCATCCTCCTTCGTCGGAACGATCGGTGGGTCGTCGCTGAAGCCCTCGGTCAAGTGTCCTATACCCCGCTCGCACTCTGGATCGTGCGCGGTCGTGACGCCCGCGTGGGTGTCTACCGACATCCGGATCTCTCCCGAAATGCCCGCCAGATCGAGGCCGGCGTCCAACGCATGATCGGTCGACCCTACGACTTCAAGTACGCTCCGGATGACGAGGAAATCTACTGCTCCGAGCTCATCCACAAGGTCCTTGCACGGGAACTCGGGATGGAAGTCGGCCAGTGGGAACGCCTGGGCGACCTCAACTGGCGTCCCCATGAAGCCTTCATCCGTTCCATGGAACCCGGCCCCGTTCCGATCGACCGACCGATGATCACCCCGGTCAGCCTGACCCGGGATCCGCAACTGGTGCGGGTGTTCTAAGCCGTGTCCATGCAGCAGGATCGGTCGTTGCGGCTGGATCTACCTCCGCAATGCCTTCGTCGTTCGCTCGTCATCCCGCGCTGCGGGACGCCTCGCCCATTCCTCGGCCTGCGAAAGAATCTGCTGCGCCGCCACTTCCCGGACGGCATGAAGGCGATGCCATGCCTACGGCGTCACCAGGGTCGGCTTCCCCGAATACCGCCCGGCTCCCCGTCGAGCCGCCTCATCCCAGAGCTTCCGCCCCAGCGTGGCGTCATAGTTCGACAGGAACAGCGTGGAACCCGGCACGGCCGTCAGACGTCGGGCCGGAGTGAAGCGTTCCCCGTCATAGACCGCGCCCCGGGTCAGTCGGGTGGCGTCCAGTTGCCCCCGGAAGTTCGACGTGGCGGATCCCGTCTTTGAGACATCGCCGCCCAGCACCAGCGGCAGGGTGTTCAACTTGCGGGTGCCGACTCCCGCCTTCCGGTCAACCCGCAGGCCGTCCACATAGAGCCGGACCTCCTCGCCATCGAACACCCCCGCCACATGGGTCCACTTGCCTGGCGGCACCGGTTTCTCCGATTTCACCACCACATAGGCATCCCCCAGGAACACCGAGAACTGCGGCACACCCCCGGTGACGAAGATCCCGTACTCACTCATCTCCATCTTGCCCACCAGGCCGGTTCTCCCCGCGTACTCCTCCGCCCGGAACCATGTCTCCAGGGTGAACGCACCCTGCGGCAACGCGACCTCCGACGCATCCAGCAACACCGCCGATGCGCCGTCCAACGCCAACACCTGTTCCTTCACCGGCACCGGCGGCATCGGGACGGTCGCGAAATCCACCGGAATCTCGATCGTCCGCTCCGGCAGCACATAGCGTCGTCCACCCCCGATCACATGCGCCTCCAACACCAGCACCGGCATCCGCAGTCCCGGATCAAACCCACCCGCCGGCCGCAGGACATCGAACGTTCCCGACCACACCCCACCCGGTTCCAACCGAGCGTGATCGTGATCCGGACCAAACACCCAACGCGCATCGTCGCTGTCGGGCGTCACCGTCAATTCGACAGGATGCCGGGTCAGGTTGGTATAACCCACCCGCACCATCCGGCTCACTGCACCGTCCGTTCCAAAACCAACCAGCCCGTCGAACACGATCCGGCTCTGGGTCTGGGTCGCACATTGTGCCGCGAAATCCCCGGTGATTTCCCGGACGTCCATCACTTCGCCCACGGGGATGGCCGACAACGCAATGCGATCCTTGCGGACCGTCACCAGGTGAAACTCGTGGGCCCAACCCGCCGACGGCACCGTTTCGTTCTGACCGCCACCCACCGTCGCCAGGGTCACATACTCGATGCCGTCCTTGGGATCATAACGCATCCGATGGATATGCCCGGCGAACACCGCGGTGACATTGCCTGCGGCGACGAGTTCCCGATGCACCCTTTCCCAGGAATCGCCATACACACCACCCGTCCAACGCGGATGATGCAGGAAGACGAACACATGTTCCGCACCGCGCGCCTTCACCAACGTCTCCTTGAGCCAGCCGAACTGGCTCTCGCTCATCACATGGTTCTCCGGCTTGTTGAAGTTCTTCTCACCGGTCACCGGATGCGACTCGTCGCTGTACAGCACGATGAACCAGCAACGTTTGTGGGTGAACGCGTACCACAACGGTCCGAAATGCATCTCATAGTCGCTGTCATGCTCGTCCGCAGGCCGCTCCGGTCCGCGCCAATAGACATCGTGATTTCCCGCCACCGGAAACCACGGGCAACGGAGTTCCTCCATGATCGACTTGAACTCGGTCGCCTGTTCCAACCACGCCGCACGGGCATTGTACCCGTTCACCAGATCTCCCACCGTCATCACCAGGTCAGGCTCGATCAGGTTCACGTCCCGGACTGCATCCGCCAGCACTGAGACCCCCTCCACAGGGCCGCCCGTCCGATCCCCGAACACCGCGAACGTGAAGGCATCCTTCTCCTGCGGCAGCGGCAGCATCACGTTGCTCGAACGCGACGTCACAAAGCGCGAAGGCGATGCCGGCTCGGTCGGCAGCTTCGATCCATAATGATGCCGGTGCCGGTCGTGTCCGATGTTGTCGACGACGTTGGTCCCGACGTTCTGGGCTGAGGCGGCGAAACCCAAACCCAATGCGGCCCACCAACCGCCCGACACGATCCGTTGCCAGAGAGAAACCTTCACCCGTGAAACCTCGCATGCCCCATCACCTCCCGGTCAAGCCGGCATCCCGTGACTTTTCGGTGTCCCCCATACCAACACCGGCCCGGCCAATCCCGATCCGCCCGGAAGCCGGCATCACCTCGAAACAGAGCCAGCAGAACCTTCATCACGAACCCGGAAGAATCGTGTTCCCGTGCCCTCCTCCGAAACCCGCCACCACTTGCCGCCAGCCACAGCCATCCCTTCGTTCCAATCGCGCCATTCGCGCAGATCCACGCTCGTCTCCACCGGTCCCGAACCTCGGATCAACATCCCTTCTCCGGAAGACATCTGCTGGACGACCCCATGGTCCATCACTTCCTTCCCCGAAGGATCATGCAGGATGAGCTGTTCGATACGGGGCCCACCCAAAGGCGTGAGGTCTTCCAACTCCAGGACGTGCTCCCCAAGCTCCAGGTTCGAGACCACATCGACCCAGGAAACCGTGCCCGCCCCACTCACTTCATCCACACCCTGGGGAATGGTGCTCCAACGGAACTCAGTGCCAACGGCCAGATCCGTAAACAGGTTCTCCCAGTACCAATCCCCCTCATTGAGAACCACCCGACCTGAGTCGGACACAAACCCTTCGCTCGACACGCCGTCCCCATCGGGTCCCGTCCGCGATCCGCGCACCTCAAACCGCACCCGACGCGGCCCGATGACCTCCGTGATCCGCAATGTCCAGATCTCGTCGACCAATGGCATCCGGGTCTGCACCCGCAGGTGGAAGGGCCATCCGCTCCCCGGCCATCCCTGGGTCCGGCCATGGATGCGCCCACGGACGGTCTCCGACGGAGCCAGGCCATCAATCCGGACCCGGGCCCGGGCTCCCGCCGGAACCCTCGCCACGACCCGGTTCCCGTGAAACATCACGCGCCATGCCCGGGCGGTTGCATCAGCCCCACCCGGTTCCCGGTTCAATCGGCGCACCCGGCCCCCGCGGTAGGGATCCAGCACCGGTCGGGCTACCGGCGACGCCAACTGCTCCGACAACGCCGCCGCCAAGACCTGCTGACCTTCGAGGTTGGGGTGGACCGTGTCGCTCAGGAGCGCACCGATCGGTAGCCCCCGGGAAAGCAGGTGGTCCCGCCAGCGTGTCCGGACATCCACCACGGCAGCCTCCGAAGCCAGGGCCAATGCCGGCAGATCAATCATGTCCCACCTGCCGCGCTCCGGAAACCCACCTTCATCCCAAAGGGCGAAATGATTGTTCATCACCATCACCTCGGCGGTGGTTCGACTCCGCAATGCCATCAACAGGCGGCCATAGGCCAACACATCTCCGTAGGCATGAAAAACCACCAGGTCCGGGTTGAAGGAGAACACCTCCGACTCCGCCAATCGTTCCAGATAGGACGCGGTGACCCCCCCGATGCTCCGGTTCTCAATCACCCATTGTCTGCCGGGAAATCCGGCGGCATGACGACGAAGTGTGGCCATGGACCAAGGTTGGGCGGTGATGGATTGCCCATACACCACCACTCGGATGGGGGGAGAATCCCCGGTATCGCGGCAGAGCGCATGAAAGCGCTGGATCCGCGAGGATTGCTCCAGATGGGAAATCTCCGCCGCTCCCATGGGAACACCGCCAAGGACGCACACCAGGAAGATCGTCATCCCCGCCCCGATGCCTCCCGCCCAACTCCACCCCCGGCCGCGCAAGCCGTGGGAAGGGTCCCCGAATCGAAGGAAAAACGGCGTTAACCCGGGGCACATGCAATGCCTCAAGCCAACAACAGACCGCCCACCAACAACAACTTTTTCTCCTCCAACCAACGACAGGGCTTCCAACGGGGATGACCCAACCGGGGGCATCCTGGCGCGGATACGGCTGAGAGCCCCCTTCACTCCACATGCTGCCGGCGACAGGGATGTCGCCGCTCCGGGCGCGTGCTGCGGAAAGGTTCAAGGCATCCGGAAACAATAAAAAAGCGGCCGTATCCCGGGTCGGGATCCGGCCGCATTGATTGAGCTGTTGGATTGGCTCGGACTTACTGGGCCAACACCCGGAAGTAGCCCTGATCGAGGTCGGTGACGACATCGACCGAGATCGGTGCGCCGGTGCCGACCACTGCTGCGCCGTCATTCATCCAGTCGGTGCCGAGGATCGTGGCACGACGTTGCACCTGATAGGTCACACCCGTCGCTCCCGTGAAGCTCATGCGGAAACCGGTGGTGGTGCGTTCAACCGCAATCTCGGGAGCGGTGGGACCCACAACGGTGGCCCGGGGTGCCGGCAACGGATTGCCGCCGCCCTTGGCGCTCAGGATCCCGCGCTGGCTCAGGAAGGTCCAGTCGCTGGCCCAGTTCATTCCGCGGAAGGCACCCTTCCAGGTCACCGGATGATAGAAGCCGTCCTGGGGCGCCGTACGGGCGCTGGTCAAGGCGGGAGAACCCACGCCGGGACGGGGATCGAGACCACCGTCGGCGATCCGGCTGACGCCGTTCAACATCGGGTTGGCCTCGACATTGTTGCGGGCGGCATCGGTGAAGATGCCCTCGGAGTTGGCATTGCCCGCCAGGGGCACCGCCACACCATTGGTGCCGAAGCCCCAGAACAGGTTGTCACGGATGTCCAGGATCCCCGCGTCCAGGTGGATCTTCGACCGGTTGTCGATGGTCATCGCGTTGCCGCCGAAGTCGGTGAGGATGGAGTTGTACAGCTTGGGTGCAGCGTACTCCCGGATGGTCAGGCCCCGGTTGCCCGCGGTGTTGGTTCCAGCGCCGATCAGGGTCGCGTTGTAGATCTCGTAGTTGGCAATGGGCGGGTTGTTCGCTGCCGCACCGTTGGGTTCGCCATTCCACTCGCCACCGCTGTCCTTGCGGCCCGGTTCCTGGATCAGGAACCAGAACTGGTTCTTGCCGTGCCATCCCTGGTCGGTGTCGAAACCGTCGTCGTCATTGAACGCGCTGATCAGATACTTGGTGTTCACCGTGCCACCGAAGAATTCATAGCCGTCATCCGCCGTTCCATAGGTCTCGACGAATTCAACCGTCGTCCCGCGACCCACACCGGCCATGGAAAGGCCGTTCAATTCCTTGTTCGGCTGGAACACCGTGCCCGCATGCCGGATCGACACATAGCGGACCGAGCCGGAGCTGTCGTCGTCGTTGTTGCCACCAAACCGATGCACGTTCTGGCCGTTCACAATCGAGTCCGGAAGACCTTCATAGAGGTCATACTTCGGGCTCGCCGCATTGCCCACCGCATCCAGCGAGGTGTTGATGCTCGCCCGTCCCATCAGGACCACGCCGCCCCACAGGCCGCGCTCATAGATGTCCATGTCCTCGGGATCGGTGATGTCATCCGCCTCGGCCGTGAAGATGATCGGCTGTGTCGGTGTGCCATGGGCGAAGAGCTTGCCTCCCTGGGTCACGATCATTGCCGAGGTGTCGGCATCGCGACCCGGCTTGGCCTTGATCACCGTGCCTGCCTCGATGTGCAGTTCCGCACCGCTGAGCACATAGATGAACTTGTTGAGGATGTACTCATTGGTGCGCGACCAGGTGACCATGCCGCTGATCGGTTCCGTCACTTCCACCGTGTTGGCGGCGCGCGGCGAAACAAATCCCTTCTGCGACAGGAAGGTCCAGCCATCGATCCACAGTTCGTTCGGACCGAATGCGCCCTTGTAGTCCACCTGCCGGTAGAAACCGTCTGCCGGCACCATCCGGGCACCGGTCAACGCCGGAGAACCCGAAGCGGGCCGCGGATCAAGGCCGCCGTCATTCACGCGGCTGATCCCGCGCAGCATGGGGTTGGCTTCGACATTGTTCCGCGCGGCATCGGTGAAGATCACCTCGGCATTGGCATTGCCGGCCAGGGGCACCGCCACTCCGTTGGTCGCGAATCCCCAGAACAGGTTGTCACGGATGTCCAGGATCCCCGCGTCCAGATGGATCTTCGACCGGTTGTCGATGGTCATCGCGTTGCCGCCGAAGTCGGTGAGGA